>JAJDNK010000125.1 GCA_022340715.1 bacterium BMS3Abin03
AACCTATCACCCATAATTTGAATTTCTACATGCCTGGGTTGTTCTACAAATTTTTCGATATAAACATCGGGATTTCCAAACGCTGCTTCAGCTTCCGTTTGGGCCATTTGTAAGGCTTTGTCGAATTCGTCTTCTTTCCAGACTATCCTCATTCCTTTACCTCCTCCACCTGCCGAAGCTTTAATAATAACAGGATATTCAATTTCGGTTGCAATTCTTTTTCCCTCATTTGCATCTTTTACAACACCATCACTACCAGGAATAACGGGAACACCGTTTTTTTTCATCGTTTCTTTAGCATATGATTTATCGCCCATAGCTCTTATCATTTCGGGTGATGGACCGATAAATTTGATTTCCGATTCAGCACATATTTCCGAAAAATTAGCGTTTTCAGCAAGAAATCCATAACCCGGATGAATTGCTTCAGCACCCGTTACTTGTGCAGCAGAGATTATTCCGGGAATTTTAAGATAGCTTTCCCGACCGGAGGGAGGGCCTATACAAACAGCTTCATCTGCAAATGTCACATGAAGACTGTCCTCATCTGCTTCCGAATATACTGCGACAGTTTTTATTCCTAATTCTTTACAGGTTCTGATTATACGGAGAGCAATTTCACCGCGGTTGGCAATCAGTATTTTTTTAAACAATTATTTCTTCGCTTTGTTTGATATTAGTTCGGCTGAATTAAAAATAATGGTTGATTATACTCGACTGGTTTCCCATTTTCAGCAAGTATCTTTACAATCTTTCCATCTGCATCGGACTCAATTTCGTTCATCAATTTCATAGCTTCAACAATACACAAAACAGATCCTACCGATACAGAATCACCAACTTGTACATAAGCATCCGCATCAGGTGCAGGGGCTCTGTAAAAAGTTCCAACAATTGGAGATTTCACTTCGTGATAGTTGTTCGTTGATTCTAAAGTTTTTTCTTCCGAAGGTTTTTCTTCAGTAGGTGGAGCTGGTGAAAGCACTGTGCTCGGTTGTGCAATTTGCTGGGGTTGAATAGTTCCCTGTGAATTTCTGATCTTGTTTGCTATCTTAATTTTAAAACCTTCTTCTTCAATCTCAAGATCGGTAATACCGCTTGTATTAAAAATCTTAACAAGTTTTTTGATTAGGTTAATATCCATAGCAGGTCCTTTATTTAAGATTTAATTCTTTCAACATATTCACCGGTTCGTGTATCTACTTTAAGCAGATCATCTACATCGATGAATAATGGAACATTGATTGTTGCACCGGTTTCAAGCTTAGCGGGTTTTAGTGCACCTGTAGCGGTATTTCCTTTAAAACCGGGTTCGGTTTCAACTACTTTTAATTCAGCAAAAATAGGTGTATCAACAGAAATGATTTCAGAACCGTTAAATAAAATTTCAACTTCTTCACTTTCTTTAAGATAGCTTACTCCATCTCCTAACAATCTGATAGGAACATGAAGTTGTTCAAAGGTTTCATTATCCATACATACAAGTGAATCACCTTCCCGGTAAAGGTACTGGAATTTTTTTCTTTCTACCCTAATAACATCAACTTTTTCTCCGGCACGGAAGGTATTATCAATTACTTTTCCGCTTGTAAGACTTTTCAAAGTACTTCGCACAAAAGCTCCGCCTTTTCCCGGTTTTACGTGCTGGAATCCAACAATACTGTATAAATCGTTTTTAAATTTGATTATTAAACCGTTTCTGAAATCAGAAGTATCTGCCATAATTAAATATTTAACTTTCCAATTAAATTACAAAAAAAATTAGGTAATAGAGTTTTGAAAATCAAGAAATCCTGTTTTTTCAAAGATTTAATAACATTTCCCCACGTATAAAAAATAAGCCGTGACATATAAACACGGCTATTTTAGACTTAATAGTAATCAAATTAGTCGTTGGCAAGTGCCAGATATTTATCAACTTCTTTATAAGCATTAGAAGTTTTATAATCATCTTTTATCTTGTTAAGAAGAACTTTCGATTCTTCTTTATCTCCGGCTTCAATATAATTTACAGCAGCATCCAGCATATAATCGGGGTTCTGTGGATTGATATCTGTAACGGAAGATGCTTCTTTATAAAGATCAGCAGCTTTTTTATAATCTTGTTTTGTCGCATAATATCCAGCTATCCCGGCTTTAGCCGAAGCCTTAAGAACATCGATATCTCCACTATAATCTTCGTAGTATTTAATTGCTTCATCATAATTACCAAGATAGGAATAAGCATTTGCGAGATATATTTTTGCAGTTTCTCCGTTTTCTGTACTTCCGTACTCTTCAACAATTCGCTTAAGTCCGATGATATTTGTTCCCTGTCTTCCTTCAATTGCTTCCAGATAAGAACCGGAATCAAAAAGATTCATTACGCGGGAAAGCTCCAAACCAGCTTTCTCATTTTCTTCCCTTATCTGATTCATATAAATATAAACTGCACCTACTACAACAAGAAAAATTATTCCGTAAGTAAAAATCCTTCTTTTATTCTCTTCGTAGAAACTCTCAATTTTATAGAGAAATGATACAAGCTTATCTTCTTTGATTTCCTTCTTAGAAAGCTTTTTCTTCCTTGTTATCATCCAAATAATCCTTTGAAATACTTAAAAATCATTAAAAAGTGTACAAAATTACTATTTAAATTGGCAATCTCCCAATACGTTAAGGTCAAAATTGTACGCCCAGGAGGACTCGAACCTCCAACCTTTGGAACCGGAATCCAACGTTCTGTCCAGTTGAACTATGGGCGCAAGATCTATATTGTCAAAATTACAAAAATGTTACACACAGTTAAACAGACTTACTATTATAAGTCTAATGTTGGAGAGAATAAGCAAGAATAAAAGTTAAATTCCAATTCTTATATGGTTTGAGTAAATCCAGGCTTTGTTGTGTATATAAACCTCTACTCTATAAGCGCCCGCATCTTCAACAATAAATTCGGCGGATTTATCTTCTGCCTGTGCTATTTTTTTTCCATTGCGGATTAGACTTATCTCTGCTTTCTGTACAGGAAGTAAAACTTTGAAATATGTTTTCTTTGCATCTTTAATAAGATCTCCCATTTGATATATCTTATCATTAGCTTTTGCATAAAACCTGAATCCTTTTGAATCACCATGATAATCATTTGCGAAAAAGCATTTACCATCAGCAAGTGCATTATAAATTGCGTTCTTAGATTGCAAAACCGATTCTTCACTATTTTCCCGAACAAGTTCTTTATCCAGAAGTATATGAGTCCTGATAGATTTAAACAAAACTTTGTAAGGAAAGATTTCAACCTCTAAAAAACCTAAAAGATTATATTTATGAGCATGTGCGTCAACACCACCGATTCCTACAACTTTTCGTTTAAGATTTAATTCATCCCATTTGTTTAAGGTTTCTTTATTTGGTGCAACAATTGTACGCAGAGGATGAAGAAAAGCCTGGTATTTATTTTCTTCAGTAAGATTTTCCATCCATTCGGACATATGATTCCAAATTTCTATACCATTAAAATCATCCGTATCCCATTCAATCCAGGGATAGGGTGGATGTTCTTCCATATGTTCTCTTGCTTCGAATGGATGAGCAATAAACCCAATGCCACCATCTTCTTTTACCTTTCTTACATACTCTCTGACAGGAATCCTTGTTGAATATGTTTTGTTTATGTTTAATGCTAAGTAATGATTTTTATTTTCTTTATCGTTTATCTCACTACCAACAAGACATAAAGTGTTGCCGTACCATTTTTCATAACCTTCCTCCAGCGCTCTAAGAGTATTATGATCTGTAAGAATGATATAATCCAGATCCAATTCATTTGCAAATTTGGCAATTTGCGGCACTTCTCCAGAACCATCTGAGAAGATAGAATGCATATGTATTGCGCCTATGTACTCAACCATTTTATTATAGTTAGATTATAATTAAAAATAGAAATTTTAATTCTATTACAAAATACATGATTAGCGGGATAAATTTATGATTAGTTTGACTCAATAACACCTGGAATGCGATAAGCTTTCATGTAATATTAGAATCTATACGAAAGATCTAATAAAATTCTCCCCGATGTAAGTATTCCCTGGAAAATTCCTTCATAAATGATGCTGACGTAAACCGGATTCAATAAAATTGTATTTATACTTAAAGAAAAAGACTGCTGAGTAACATCTTTTATATCCTGAGAAAATTTGTACCTGGTGTTTGAATAATACGCCGAAACACCAAAACCCACATTGAAATCTTTATATATTCGTGCACCAAAGATTTCTCCTTTAATATATGTACTGGATAAATCAGTAAATGATAAAGTTAAACCTGTTTCAACAAATGGAATCCGGGAGTATGTGATATATCCTCCGTAATTGTTCGATGGTTTAGGATCACCTTTCCTAAAACGATAACCGTAATTCATTCCTACGTAAAGATTGTTGACTGGTTTTACGGTTACTCTTGTATTGAAACCCAGTCTTGTTTCATTCTCGAAAACACTATCTATAAAATTTTTAAATGTTTCATAATAGATTACATTTTTACGAGCATCATAGGATAAATAAAACGAAATATATTTACTCGGTCTTATATTCGTTGAAACAAACAAACTTGTTAACGAAAAATCGTTTTTACTTTTACCGGGAATATTTTTGTAAAGATCAACTTCGGTAGAAAGGAAGATTCTAACATTTTTTATTGCTGTATTAATGTGCTGATAGTAAAGGAATCTTCGGTCAGTTTTGGAATTATTCGTTTGTTCAAAATACCCAAGACCATTTTCAATCCCTCTTTGTCCAACAGAATCAAACCTGTTTACATATATTCCATACTCGAATAACTTTGTATTAAATCCCATATCTACAAAGTTTGGTCTAGAACCAACTATGAGTCCGGTGGTAAATGGAGATAACTTTGTTTCAAATTGTAATCCATCAACAGCACTTAGATTGGAGACTTTGCGATTAATGTGTCTTCCAAACCAAAGATTTGTTGATTCAGTGAATTCATAATTTAATGTGAGATCATAGATTCTCAAGGCTCTGCCCAGATTAGAATGTACATTTTGCCATTCGTTGGATCGGTAAGCAAAATTAATATATTGTTTATAAGATAAACCCGAACCCCCAATATGTTTTGCATCTAATCTGAAAGTATAACGCCATCTCTGATAATCAAAGCTGTTGCTACCGTTGGAAAAATTACTATACGACTGCATTGTAATTCTTCCTTTTACTTCAGATGTTACAAGAATCTCCTGATTTGCTTCTGGTTCTATTGATTTTTGAAGCACCTGTTCCTGAATAATCCCAGCACCATTATTCACTGTAAGTTGTTCTTCATCTTCTTTAATTTTTATTATGGCATATACTTCATCGTTCTTTGCAAATTTTGTACTCCCTATAATTTCCCCGGCCACTGATTTGGATGAAATATATTTTATTTTTATTGCCGGTTTAAGTTTTTTCCCTTGTTTAATAAAAAGCATATCGTCTTTTTGAATTCCGCTGGTACTTTCAAAATTAACATAAATGTTTTCGGTTGTCTGGTAATTAACTTTACCGGTAATGACACTATCCTTAACGATCTGAGAGTATGAAACCGAAGGTATCGTCAGCAACAATATGTATAAGAAGTATTTTTTCATTAATTGCGCATATTTTTAATTTTCAAGATATCTCCACCACCCCATCGTGAAGTTGAATGGCAATTCCAGCAATCAGTAGGGTCGCCCTGATTGTGTTCATTCAGGAAATCATTTTGATGACAGCTTAAACACTGGGATTGAAAATTTGCTTCAGAATGACATTCAGTACAGGCTATCGTGCTGTGGTTGCCGGAAAGATTATAGAAACTATGATCGAATGTAGCGCCGGACCAATCTGAAGTTGAATGGCATTCATCACAGCTTGTTGGAAAACCAAGTGCTTGATGATCCGGATCTGTTGTAGAATTATAATTTGTTGCGTGACAACTATAACACTCTATTGGTGTGTTCGTATAACCATTTGAATGACAATCGATACATGCTGTTGTTATATGCTGTCCTGTTAATGGAAAATCTGTTTGATTGTGATCGAAATCTGCGTTATCCCAATTATCTGTACTATGACATTGGCTGCAATCAGTTGGAAAACTATTGGTTACATGATTAGGATCGGTAGTTGATTCATAATCTTGCTGATGACAAGAATAACAATCTGTTGGGATATTTATATATCCGGTAGAATGACAATCTATACATGATGTTGTTGCATGCTGTCCGGTTAATGGAAATCCTGTTTGACTGTGATCGAATGTAGCACCGGACCATTCTGATGTTGAATGACAATCTTCACACGTTGTCGGGTATCCAAGTGCCTGGTGATTTGGATCTGTTGTGGAATTATAATTTGTTGCGTGACAACTATAACAATCTGCCGGAGTATTGGTGTATCCACTTGAATGACAATCGATGCATGCAGTGGTTGTATGTTTTCCTGTTAATGGAAAATCTGTTTGACTGTGATCGAATGTAGCGCCGGACCATTCTGATGTTGAATGACAATCTCCACATGTTGTTGGATAACCAAGCGCCTGATGATCCGGATCAGTTGTGGAACTATAATTTGAAGAGTGACAACTATAACAATCTACCGGAGTATTTGTATACCCATTCGAATGACAATCGATGCATGCAGTTGTCGTGTGTTGTCCTGTTAAGGGAAAATCTGTTTGACTGTGATCAAATTCTGCGTTATCCCAGTTATCTGTACTATGACATTGGCTGCAATCAGTTGGAAAACTATGTGTAACATGATTCGGATCTGTTGTCGATTCATAATCCAGTTGATGACAGAAGTAACATTCTGATGGAGTGTTGGAATATCCCGATGTATGGCAATCAGAACAGCTAACAGATGTATGCTTTCCGGTTAACGGGAAAGAAGTTTGACTGTGGTCGAAAGTTGCTGGCGACCACCCGATAATAGTATGGCACTGCTTACAATCGGTTGGAAATCCGTTTTGAACATGACTTGGGTCCTGTGTAGCTTCAAAATCCTGTTTGTGGCAAGTATAGCAATCCCGAGACAAACCGGTAAAATCTGCTCCCTGTTCATGACAAGCAAAACAATTCTGAATCGCATGACCACCTACAAGAGGAAAGAAATCATGAATAATACTTGTTGCAGCCCAGCCATCAGAATTTATGGAATGGCACATTTCACAATCCGTTGAGAAACCCGCAGCTATATGATTAGGAAAACTGGTTGAGTTATAATCATTTTCGTGACAACTAAAGCAATCAATTGAAATCGGTTCGAAGTAAAGATCAATATACCTTGAGTGACATTGTGCACAATCAGCTAAAAGATGATTACCTGTTAATGGAAATCTTCTTTCCTGATGAATCCGGTTTATATCTTCAACGATCCACGAATTGGATGTATGACAACTTGCACAATCCAATCCAACAGATTCCTGGTGGATATCAGTATGACAGCTATTGCATTCAGGATCCGCCTGACTGAAGATAACATTTGTATGACAGGATTTACAATTTACAAGCTTGTGCTGTCCTATTAAACTAAATCCCGTTTGATCATGATCGAACTTATTCCTGCCAGATTTTATTTCCCAAGTAACAGAATTATGACAGGCAGAGCAATCGAATTTAAGATCATCTCCGTGAGGAGACTGAGCAAATAAAATGTTTCCCGAAAGAAACAGGATTATCAATATTATGAATGACAGGTAGCGCATTTGAAATCTTCTAATTTATATTTAACGATTTTCTTTGTCCCCTTATCGATGACGGGATGACATCTTACACATTTTAATTTTTCGTGAGCACCTTTAAGGGAAAAGTTAGTTTTTTCGTGATCAAATTTATCAGGTTTCCAATCTTCGTAAGTGTGGCATCGTGTACAATCAGAGAATTCCCCTTCTTTGAATTGACCTTCATGTACATCATTGTGGCAATACTCGCAATTACTCTCTGTGGATCTAAATATTAAATTCTCACCAATACCAGTTTTAGTATCTTCATGACATTTCCTGCAGGTTTGTTCTTTATGTTTTCCTAATAATTCAAATTCTGTTCGCTTGTGTTCAAAAAATATAGTACTCCAACTTTCGGTAGTGTGACATCCTGTGCAATTATTATTTCTCATATATTTATTTTCAATTTCATTGCCATGTATATTTTTATGACAACTAACACATTCCAACCCAACTTTTTTGAACAACCACTTTTCTCCGATTAAATGACACGTCTGACAAGCTACTGCCAGGTGAGCACCTGTTAACCTAAATTCTGTTTTATTATGTTGGTCAATCGAGAATTGCGCTTTCTCAAATCCATATTCATCATGACAATCGGAACAATTCTGAACCTGGTTATTAACTATAAACTGTTTTTCGTGATAATCAGAATGGCAATCTGTGCACTTGGCAAATTTAAGTTTTGCTTTCAAATTAGTTTTATGGCATTTATTACAATCTACAAATCTGTGTTTTCCTATTAGCGGGAAATTAGTATTATCATGATTAAATCTGGCTCCATTTATTATGTTAAATCCGGTTGTTATATGACAGTTTTTACAATCCTTCCCAAATCTTCCTTTGTGTACATCGTTATGACAGGGCGTACAATTTGCAAAATCGAGTCCTACAAAAACCTGGAAATCTTTACCATTCTGTTTTCTAACGGGATGACATTTTAAACAATATACGTTAGTGTGTTTTCCTGTTAATTTGAATTTAGCATTTTGGTGATCGAAATTAGCAGCAGGTTTAAATTTTTCTGTATTATGACAACTACTACAATTATCACCAAGTATTCCCTGATGATGATCTTCGTGACAGCTAAAACAATTTGAATTTAATCCAAGATATGTTCCTTTTCTTTTTTTTATTTCAGGATCAGAAATATTTTTTTCCTGGTGACATTCCTTACATTTTGTTTTTACATGAGAACCTGTTAAGATGTAACCCGTTTTACCATGATCAAAATCGTCGGGATTAAAATTTACTATCTTAAACTTTCTTCCGAAATGTTCAGGATGACAACTTCCGCATT
>JAJDNK010000130.1 GCA_022340715.1 bacterium BMS3Abin03
AAATTAAGGGCAGACGATTGATATAATCCCATAAAAACTCCAGCAAGCAGTATAAAAGGACCGGCAAAGTAAAAACAGGATTTAAAAAGTAGTTTAAAATTCTGTCTTAAGAATTCGAATGTAATGCCAAGAAGAGCACCGAAATCACGAACTTTACGAAGTTCAATTTTGTTGATTTCCATTTTGTTCACCCATCTTTTTTATAAGTTTTCCTGGATAAAAAATAAAATACCACAATACAAAAGCAGCAGAAGTAAGAATTATAAATAAGCTTAACGCGACAGGCATATCTGTATGCCTTGTTACAAACGATTCAAGGAAGCCTGCAGTAATGAAAATCGGTATTAGACTTACAATCATCTTCATTCCTTCTTTTGCACCAATTGCAAAAGAATGTCTTCGTGTATAAGTTCCGGGAAAGAGAATACTGTTTCCCATCGTAATTCCCGCAGCACCGGCAATAATAATTGCCGATATCTCAAGTGTACCGTGAATCCAGATTACCAGAACTGATTCAAGAAGCAAACCATGAAAATGAAAGAAATATTGGAACGCACCGAGCATGATTCCATTTGTAAAAAGTATCCACGCCGTTCCAAAAGAAAGAAGAAGTCCGGCTGTAAAAGCAAAAAATGAAACTCGGATATTGTTAAATGTAATTCCTAAAAACATTTCAACACCGTTCATCTGTTTGTAAACCGCCATCGGATCACCTTTGTCTATATTCTCAAGTGTCATGTTCACATAACTGTCTCCTAAAATCAATCTTACAAAACCTGTATCACCTGCGCTTGAAATAACTCCTATAAGCATAGCGACAAAGAAAATTAGAAAGGAAGTGTAAATCTTTTTTCTATGCTTGTAAAACAACAATGGTGATTCAACTTTCCAGAATTGTATAAACCTTTCTTTTCTTTCCTTCTTACTTTTATAAATTGCCTGATGAACTTTTGCTGTAAGTGAATTTAAATATTGAGATGTTTTACTCCGGGGATAAAAAGTTCTTGCATAAGAGAGATCATCCGTTAGCTGGATGAACAGATCGGCTAATTTATCGGGATCATTACTTTTCTTTGTAGAAAGGAAGGCTTCAACCTGCTTCCATTTCTCAGCGTTCTTTTGTAAAAATGTAACTTCCCTCATTTACCCTGTAATTTTAGTCTTCAGAATCATATTTTATTATCGATCTGACATCATACTTGTTAAGCTTTTCTTTTCCATTCAGGAAAGTCAATTCGATTAAAAATGATATCTGTACAATTTTCCCGCCAAGTTTTTCTATTAATTTGCAGGAAGCTTCTGCTGTTCCTCCGGTAGCAAGCAAATCATCGTGTAGAAGAACATTTTCACCTGTTTTTATAGCATCTTTATGAATTTCAATCTTATCTGTGCCGTATTCAAGTTCGTAAGTCTCTGATACTGTTTCTGCCGGAAGTTTTCCGGGTTTCCTGATAGGAATAAATCCCGCATTCAGTCTATCTGCCAACAATGAACCGAAAATAAAACCACGGGATTCAATTCCAACAACTTTGTCTATTTTCAATCCTCTGGTAAAATTAATTAGTTGCTCCAGTGTTTCACTAAGTACTTTTGGTTCTTGTAATAAGGTTGTGATATCCCTGAACATTATTCCCTTTTTGGGGAAATCTTTTATGCTCCGAATATATTTTTTCAGATTTTCCGGCATTGCTCCACCTATTTTTTTAAGAATTTATTGAGACCTTCTTTGAAATCCTCTGTTGATCTGCTTATGGTATTCAACCTTACACAATAATTTACAGCTTCCTCAACTGATAAATTGGAAATTGAATGAATCATAGATTTAGTTTCTTTTAAGCTGAATTCCGAGTTTTGTACAAGATTAGATGCCACTTCTAAAGAACCATCTAATACATTGTTATATAAATAGTTAACTAATCCTATATCATACGCTGTTTTAGCATTAATTATTTCGCTTGTTAAAAGTAGCTGTTTTGCACGTCCTTCACCTATTCTCTTCATTAAAAATATAGTTACTATCGCGGGTATAAATCCAATTTTTACCTCTGAATATCCAAATTTTGCATATTCATCATCTGCTACTATTAGATCACAAACAGTAGCTAATCCACATCCACCGGCGATTGCTGCTCCGTTAACTGCTGCTATTGTCGGTTTTGGGAAATTGTAAATTTTAAGGAATAAATCTGCTAATTCTTCAGAATCTTTTTCATTTTCAGTCGAAGAATAATCCTGTAATTTATTCAGGTATTCGAGATCAGCACCGGCACAAAATACCTTACCCTCGCCTGTAATTATTAAAACTTTAATATCCTGGTCTCCTTCGATCTCATCCAGCTTGCTTTTGATGCTTTCAACTAATTCAGGATTAAGCGCATTACGCTTTTCAAGACGATTTAACGTAAGAATGCCAATGTTTTCATCGGTTCTGTATTTTATTAATTTATTTTCCAAAGCTGTTAACTATAAAATAGATTTGAAAATATGTTGATGCAAATGCAAGTATTCCTCCTGTTATAACCTGTGCAACTGTGTGGCATTTTAATTTCACTCTGGACCAGCCCAAGATTAATACTAATAACAAAAATAATAAACCATTATAACCAAGAACAAATGTAAATACTGCAGCCGGTCCTGCTGCGCCCATTGTATGTGCACTTATTTTCCAAACCCTGTTAATAAGTACAGTTAAAAGCGTATTTGAAATATAACAAAACCAGAACGCTAAAATAATTAAATTAATCTCAGCGAAGAATAAAATTGCAAATCCTGCAACAAAAAAAAGAACTGATATCAACATTGGAATAGTGCGTTCTTCTTTTATCGAGGCATCGATATCGATAATAGATTCCTTTTTTCTATAGTGAAGAAAAAGCCAGATTGGTGAAATGAATCCGAATATCAGGGCAACAAGAATCGTAATTAGAATTTTGTTAATATTAATTTCTAAGTAATTAGTTAAAAAGATAAAAGTTAAAAGAGTAAATGAAGGTGGGACGAAAATCGTTGATATTATTCGTGCGAATTTAGCGGAATTGAAATTCAATTTTTAACCGGAAAATGTAATTATCAATTAGAAATTTATTATTTAAAATAAGGATAAATAAAAGAAGTTATAAAGAGTGTCATTCTGGTGAGTGAAGCCAGTCCAGAATCTTTTTTTTACATTTTTGATTCCGGACAAGCCGGAATGACAACATTTAACCGGAGATACTATGACTGTTGATATTCTTCCTTATGTTGATTAAGAAATTCCAGGTATCTGTTCAATATTTCCTCAACCTGGACAAACTCCGTAACCTGCATTAATTCATTCCTGGTTTTGGAGGCATTTGGCAATCCTTTAAGGTAACCAGAATAAAACTTACGATGCTCAAGTACAGCTCTCCTTTCCCCTTTTACATCGATGGCAAGATAAAGATGACGCAGGGTAGTCTTAATTCTTAAATTCTCATCTATGATTGTTGTAATTGAACCTGTTTGCAATAATTCTTTTGCTTCCTTGAATATCCACGGATTGCCTATCGCACCACGTGCAATCATTACACCATTAGCACCTGTTTCATCAAAAGCATTTTTTACATCCTGTGTACTTAACACTCCGCCGTTTAGAATAACCGGAATGTTAACTACTTCTTTTATTTTAGGAATCCACGACCAATCGACATCACCTTTGTGCCCCATTTTTCTTGTTCGGCAGTGAACCGTTAAAGCTTTTGCTCCTGCATCTTCCATTCTTTTTGCAACTTCGAGAATCATTATGCTGTCAGTATCCCAGCCTAACCGAGTTTTAACAGTAACAGGCAGGTTAACGCTTTTTACGACAGATTCTACCAACTTTTGCATATAAGGTGGATCTTTTAACAAAGCTGAGCCAGCACCCTGTCCCACAACATTTTTTACCCAGCAGCCTGCATTGATATCTATAATATTAGGATTTTCAGCTTCTGCAATTTTAGCTGCACCAACCATAGAATTGATATCCGCACCATAAATCTGTATTCCTACAGGACGCTCTTCTTCAATGATTTTTAACTTTTTATGTGTCTTTGCATTTGCACGTATCAATCCCTCAGAGTTTACAAACTCTGTATAAACGATATCCGCACCAAGTTCTCTGCAAACCAGACGGAAAGATATATCCGTTACATCTTCCATTGGTGCGAGAAGAATTGCGTTGTTGAGTTCTATGTTGTTTATTTTGAGCACAATTACTTTGTTTTAAAAATTAGCTAAATCATTAAGATTTAATATATCTACAGAGTAAAGATAGGGAATGTAGCGAAAAACAGAAAAATACCTCTCACCCCATGAATGTAAGTAGGAAATCAAGTATTACGCTTTTTTACTTGTTTTATGACATTGATAAAAAATAAGATGTAAATGAATAAGAATGGAACAATATAAATACCAATCTGTTCTATATCTGGATGGACTGCGCTATTCAATTTTCTACAAAAACTTCCATCTGAAGCTTTTTCAACTTCACGATCGTATTTTTGATAGTCTAATTTAATCCATACTGCATCTAGCATATTTGAATTAACTATTTTTTCAGTTGATTTAGAAATAATATTAGTACAATCATTTTCTCTTTCTAAAAAATCAATTGAATGCACTTCTATTAAATATGATAAAATGATTATTATAATTAGAACTAGTTGAATATTTGTTCTTCCATTTTCCTTTTTATTACTAAATAATAAAGTTAATAATACAGCTAAAATTGCAATATAAATTGTCCTTGCCTGCTTAATATTACTTTCACGAGAAACTAAAAGACCATTCGCTGTTGCTTCCCGCTCTTGCAATGTGGATATTATCAACTTGTTGTGAGCCAACATTTTTTTATTTGAATATGTGTTTGACAAGGAATCGACAATATTAAATACTAGAATTTTTGGGATCATCTAAATTGAAATATTCTAGTATTGAAAAGAGTATTAATAAAAATATGACGTTACTAATTATAAGCTTAATATAGTATTTAATTTGTTCCATATAAATTTCCTATCTTGTCAGTGTTCTGAGAAAAAAATCAATAATTAAATTTTAATGTTAAGTTTTCAACTAAAATCCCCCCACCTATGCCTACATATATTACAAACATATTTTTTCCTGTTTCCTGCGGTTGGTGTACTCGTAAAAGCAAATAACATAATTATAAAATATAACCAGTTCGGACGATTGATTATTTTTATATCGGAGG
>JAJDNK010000133.1 GCA_022340715.1 bacterium BMS3Abin03
GTACACTTACATCGATGACTTCACTCCCGAACAGCAAGCAGAAGTTGTTATGGAAAACTACGATCCTGAATTCGTAAAAATTGCCAGTGAAGGTGATGTAGTTACAGGTGGTTTTAACTTTGGTACTGGAAGCTCACGTGAGCAGGCTGCTACTGCTTTTAAGTATAATGGAATTGCTTGCGTTATTGCTGGTTCATTCAGTGAAACTTATGCACGTAATGCAATCAATAACGGATTTTTAATTATTGAATGTTATGATTTGGTGAATGATTTGAAAGAAAAATACGGTAAAGAAAAGCTTACTGTTCGAACAAATAAAAAAGTAAGAATAGATTTTGAAAACTCTTCAATTATTTTTGATGAAAAAGAATATTCTATCGATCCGGTTGGTGAAGCCGCACAGGAGTTGATTATTGCAGGTGGATTAGAAGAGTGGGTGAAAAATAATTTATAAGCTATTATTTTAAGGAATGTTTTGAACCATTATATAATCCCAATAAAAAATTTCAAAATTTATCCGTATTCAAAGAATTTTGAATATGACTTTGAAAATCCCAAAGTAAACTTGAAATATTTTGCATATGAGGATGATATAGAAAGGATTGATGCTGATAAGTATAGTACTTATGATCATGGAATACTAAAAATGGAATATAGTTGGGGATTAAGATTTGATTGCCAAAATGAAGATTTGGATTTATATATAGAAAAGATCAATCTTCTTATGCTATCGTTTAGAATCTTTGAAGAAGCGGATTGCTCCTTCGAATATATTCTCAATGTTACAGACACACATTCCAGTATTAAAAATCCTGATAGATGGAAACGTTCTTTAAATACTGAGCAACATTCTTCAAACTTCACGATTGAGACTTTAGATAAGGTAAAAAGTGGATACTCAGAACTCCAAGAATTTTATTATGTCTCGGCTCGAACTAAACATTGTATTCAATTTTTATACTTAGCATATATCTCATATTATTGGATGCAAGCATTTATTCTGTTTATGACAGCCATTGAGACTTTGGTTTCACCAGATATCAAGTCGGATAAAATCACATCTTTAATTATTAACAGAATTTTAGGGCTTATTGCGAATGATTCCATTTGCAGTAAAAATCAACTTAATACACTATATGAATTGAGATCTGATATAATTCATGGAAAAGTTATCACCGATATACAGTTGCAAAAAGAAATGCCCAAACTTGTAAGACTCCAAAAAGTTGTTCTCACAGTTTTCAACAATATATTAAAAAGGGATTTTAAAACTATTTATAGCAACAATATCGAATTCGAAAATTTCTTTAATTAATAAATTCATTTTATGAACAAATCAATTTCAAGAACAATTGCAGAGTTTGCAATCAGATTAAAATATGAGGACTTACCAAAAGAAGTCGTTAATGAAGTAAAAAGATATTTGTACGATTCAGTCGGGTGTGCTTACGGCGGATATCATACAAAAGATGTAAAAATATTGCACGACATTTACACGGAAATGGCTGGCAAAAGAGAAGCAACTGTAATCGGATACGGAGACAGGATCCCTGCCGTCAATGCAACTCTTGTTAACTCACTGATGATTCGAGCGCTCGACTTCAACGACATTTACTGGAAAGAAGATCCTTCGCATCCATCAGACTTAATTCCCGCTGCACTTTCTGTCGGGGAAATGGTCGGTGCTTCTATGAAAGAAGTTATAACTGCAATTGTTCTTGCTTATGAATTCGAGCAGAGACTTTGTCTTTTTGCTTCACCGGGGGTTCGTGAACGCAAATGGCATCATGCAACTTTAACTCAGTTTGTTTCGCCAATTGTTGCCGGTAAAATGCTCGGATTAAATGAAGATCAGATGGTTAATGCAATTGGAATAAGCGGAAGCCACAATCATACAATTGGCTGCCCGACTGCTGGTAAACTAACAATGATGAAAAACACTGTCGATCCATTGGCTGTTCAAAGCGGAGTTTTTGCTGCATTGTTGGCTAAGAAAGGTTACTCTGGCACCGAAGCAGTCTTCGAAGGTAAAGAAGGATTTATGGATACATTCCTAGGATGGAATGCTAAAGAACAAAAAGTTGATCCCGTATGTATGAAAGGAAGAGACGGAGTTTCAGATTGGAAATGGAATGTTGAAAAACTTGTCGGCGGATTGGGAGAAAGCTTTAAAATTATGGAATGTGGAATGAAAGCATTTCCAACCGAAGCATTAACGCATACACATCTTTCAGCAACTTTGAAAGTCGTTACGAAAAACAACATTAGTTGTGATCAGATTGAAACAGTAACGTTATCAACCCTGGCACAAGCGTACGATATTCTTTTCGATCCGCATAAGTATCGTCCCGAATCGAGAGAAACTGCTGATCATTCACTTCCTTATTGTATTGCTGCAGCTTTGGTAGATCATAAAATAACAACTCAATCCTTCAGTGAAGAAAAATTAAAAGATCCGAGAATCTGGGAAGTGATTGATAAAATAAAAGGTGAACCATCACAGGAATTTGAAAAAATGTTTCCCGCAAAACAACCGAGCAAAGTTGTCGTTAGGACGAAGGACGGAAAAGAGTTTTCAGAATATCTCGAATACCCGAAAGGCGATCCCAGAGAGCCGATGACAATGGAAGACTTAGATAATAAATTTGAAGGACTGGTTGGAAATCTTCTGACAAAGGCGCGACAGAAAGAAGTCAAAGAAGCAATTTTTAACGCTGAGCTTTTGACTGCAAAAGAGTTTATGAAGAAATTAAATGTGTAAAAAATTAGAACACTGATTAATGTGATTCGACGGATTTAAAACGATCTAATCCTTTTGATCTGTCCAATCCGTGCGATCCGTGTTCCATTTCAAAAGGAATATAATGAAACAAACAAAAAATTATTCTGCTGGACCAAGAGGCGAAACCGTTCGTTCGGATTGTTACATTGAAATCGAACTTAAGGAAAGTGGCGGTATCAAACTAAACCTCAAAAGCAAAGTTGAATCGATGTATGGAGAGTCAATCCGAAAACTGATTCTTGATATGTGCAAGTTCTTCTCTTTAAAGAATGTTAAAATGACAGTTGAAGATTACGGAGCGCTTCCATTCACAATTGCAGCAAGATTTGAAACTGTAATCAAAAGAGCTTTGTCGAAAACGAAAAAAGAATATCTTCTTCCGATTGAGAAGAAAAATCTTTATCCAACCAAAAAAGATCATTTAAGAAGAAGCAGACTTTACTTGCCAGGAAACGAACCAAAATTATTTGTGAATGCCGGACTTCACAACCCCGATGGAATAATTTTGGATCTTGAAGATAGTGTTGCTCCATCAGAAAAAGATGCAGCACAATTGCTTGTAAGAAATACTCTGCGTTCGGTTGATTTTTCTTGTTCCGGCGAAGCGAAGCAGAGACGGAATAGCTGTGAAAGAATGGTTCGCATCAATCAGCTTCCAAAAGGATTGGATGATCTGAAATTTATTGTTCCTCATAATGTTCACGTAATTTTAATTCCTAAATGTGAATCTGCAGAGCAGGTAAAACAAGTTGATGTCGAAGTTCAAAAGCTGAGGAAGCTACATAATGTAAAAAACGAAATTTATTATATGCCTATTATTGAAAGCGCTTTAGGAGTAATGAAATCTTTTGAGATCGCTTCAGCTTCCAGAAATGTTTGTGCACTTTCAATTGGACTTGAAGATTACACAGCAGATATCGGAACGCAAAGAACTAACGAGGGGAAAGAAAGTTTATTTGCCAGACAAATGGTTGTTAATGCATGTCGTGCTGCTGGAGTTCAACCAATTGATTCAGTCTTTTCAGATGTTTCAGACATGGAAGCTCTAAAGCAAAGTGCTATTGAAGCTAGGTCACTCGGCTTTGAAGGGAAAGGATGCATACATCCAAGGCAAATAAAAGTTATTCACGAAGCTTTTGCTCCAACTAATGATGAAATCGAAAAAGCGAAGAAGATTGTTGCGGCATTTGAAGAAGCTGAGAAAAAAGGATTGGGTGTTATTTCGCTTGGCAGTAAAATGATTGACCCACCGGTTGTGAAGCGAGCGCAGAAGACAATTGATCTGGCAATAATGAATAATCTTCTTCCTAAAGACTGGAGAAAACAATGAAACTAGTTAAAAATGCTGCAGGAAGATTAGTCCCTACTGAAGTAAACGGACAGCAACAAATTCCTTTTAAGGGAGTTAACAAATACAAACCATCTGGAAACAAAGCCAAGCCTCCAATCAGAACTTGTATAGATTATCCGAAAGACGGAAACAAAGTAGTAAAAGATTTAAAGACAGCTTTGAAGAAAGCTGGGCTTAAGGACGGAATGACAATCTCAACTCATCATCATTTACGCAACGGCGATGTTGTAACAAATCTTCTCTTTGATACAATAAAAGAAATGAAGATAAAAAACATCAGCTGGTTTCCTTCTGCTTCTTTCCCGGTTCATTCGCACTTAATTAAATATCTGGAAGACGGAACAATTCATCACATTGAAGGAAGTATGAACGGACCTCTCGGCAAATTTACTTCCGAAGGAAAGATGAAAGGTGTTGGGATTCTTCGTTCGCATGGAGGAAGATATCAATCGATTCAGGATGGTGAAGTTCACATTGATATTGCAGTAATTGCTGCGCCAACTGCCGATCCATTTGGCAATGCAACCGGCGATCGTGGAAAATCTGCTTGCGGATTGCTCGGTTTTGCTTTAGGTGATTCAGAATATGCTGACAAAGTTATTGTTGTAACAGATAACCTGAGTCCCTTCCCCTGTGTTCCTTGGCAAATCCAGGGAAACAATGTTGACTATGTCGTTCAGGTTGACTCTCTCGGCGATCCGGCAAAAATAGTTTCAGGAACTACGGAAGTAACTAAATCGCCAGATAGACTTTTAATAGCCGAATACGTTGCTCAGCTTCTTGATGAAGCAGGAATTATGAAAGACGGTTTTTCTTTGCAAGCAGGTGCCGGTGGAATTAATCTTGCTTTTCTTCTTTTTTTAAAAGAGAAAATGAAACAAAAAAATATTAAAGCAAGATTTATGCGTGGCGGCAGTACAAAATATCTTGTTGAAATGCTTGAAGAAGGCTTAATTGATTACATTCTTGACGGTCAGACTTTTGACCTTGAAGGTGTACGAAGTATGAGAGAAAATGACGGACACGTTAATACTTCCCCTTTTACTAGCTATAATTTTCACGGCAAAGGAAATTTCGCTTCAATGGTTGATGCTGTTGTTCTTGGTGCCACTGAAGTCGACGTAAACTTTAATGCAAATGTTGTTACACATTCAGATGGATATTTACTTCACGGAATCGGCGGCTGGCAGAATTGTCTTTATTCAAAATGCACAATACTTGCAATTCCCTCATTCAGAGACCGCATTCCAGTAATCGTTGATGAAGTTACAACACTCTGTGGACCGGGTGAACTGATCGATGTAATTGCAACTGAAAGAGGAATTTGTATTAACCCAAAAAGGAAAGATTTATTGAAAACACTAAAAAAATCTAACCTCCCAATCAGAGATATTAAAAATCTTAAAAAAGAAGTGGATGAAATCTGTGGGGGTAAACCAGCTAAGCCAAAACTGAACAAAGATAAAGTCGTTGCAATTATTAAGTGGGTTGACGGAACCGTTCTGGATTCGGTGTTTCAAGTCAAATAAAATATGTTTCCCAAAGCTTTGCTCATCTTAAATTATTAACTTTAAATTTATTAAGTCCACCTTTATACGTTGCAATCCATATAGTACCATTTTTATCACGAGCAGAAGCTTTTGTATTATCAGTACTAATTAAGGAATTAAAAGTTGAGAACACCCGGGAAACATTTTGTTCATTATACCATATAAATCCAATTGATGTAGATACCCATTTGTTGTCTTCAGAATCTATATTAATGTCGTTTACCAAATCATCCGGACCGCTTGAAAAAACAGTTGTGAAAGATGGCCCCTGCACATATATGATTCCACCTGAGCCGCCTGCTGAATCCGGATTAAAACTTAGCCAGATATTCCCTAATTTATCTGAACCAACCGAAGTTGCAAAAAGGCTGGGAAAATCAGGATGGGCTTTCGAAAATGAAAAAAATCTTTCATTCTGGAAAGTCAAAACCCCTATTGTTAAAGTTGATAACCAAATTTTATTTGACGGTTGTATATAAATATCAGTTATATAATCGTGTCCAAGCTGAGAATTATAAGTAGTCCAGTTTGTGCCGTCAAACATTATCAGATTATTTATCGTTCCTATCCATGCATTATTAGCATCGTCAAATTTAATGGCATTAACAATTTCAGTTGATATGTCTGAATTGTATCTGTCATATATTTTCCAAATGCTTCCATTAAATATTCCGATTCCGTAGGGAGTTCCGACCCAGATGTTATTCTGGGCATCAACACTTACACAATTAATTTTATTATCCGGAAGAGGTGAATTTGAGGTATTATAATTTGTAAAAGTAAAATTATCAAACCTGATTACGCCGTTATCGTAAGTCCCTATCCATTTTATTCCATTATGATCTATTGCAATAGATGAAAGCTGATCAGACTGGATATCAGAATTAACCATCCTGTAATCCAGCCATACCGAAGTATCTTTAAGTGTAGCATTATAGGATTTTATTTTACCACTTTCAACAATTGCATCAAAACTTGCATCTCTATGATTATCCGTTCTAAATTTAATTTTATATGTCCCGGGCAGGAAGTGATCTAACGTATCGGGAGTTACATTATTTGTTAATGAATCATTTACAAAAATCTTTGCTCCGGGCGGATCACTGTAAAACACAAGTTTACCATACATTGAAATATTAGGTAAATAATTAATATTAACCGAACCAGGGGATTCTTCCGAAACATTCACAACAACAGCGGTATCTTTCCAATATAATTTCTTTAAAGTAATTTCATACTTTCCCGGATCTAGAAATATCAGGCTATCCGGAGTATGTCTCCCGGTATTTCTTCCATTCTGATAAATACTAAATCCCTTTGGTGTAGAATTAACTAATACCTTGCCTTTTGATGGTTGTGGTGCTACCGGAGAATGCGATACCTCCTTATCACAACCAGTAACGATTAAAATTAATCCAATGATGAATAGGTAAACTATCAAATGCAATATTTTCATTCACCTACCCTGTAATTATATCCGAAAGACTCAACATAACTTTGTGAAAGTTCCAATTTGTTATATTCATTTCTGATATATGTACCAAAAATTCCCAGACCACCTTCAACATTAGTAAATTCGGATTCATTCACCGTTACTGTTAAATCATCAAATGACTGATCGGTTGATGAAACATAGCGAGTTAGATTCAAATCGAAAGCGGTAACTGTTAAAACCTGTTTTTGAACAATACTATAATTACTTTTAATAGGATCGCCTGCCGATATCTCCTCCATAGCGCGGTCGAGCGCATCTTTTTGATAAATAGCAGTAACAAGTCCGGAAGGCTTAGGATATATCGGAACCAGATTACCATTCTGCTCTACATACTTTATTGGAACTCGTTTATACTTTACAATAAAAGTCCCATTTACATTCTGTATATATTTAATTGCTAATTGCGGCACAAAAAACAAAGGCTCATTCTGCTCATTCCAGATAAATGTTATCAGGTCGCTTTCATCCGAGGGTATAATCGTATTACTGGCTTTATCAAAACGAATAGCACTCGGAGATTTGGTTGAAGCTTTTATTCTTTTACCGTTTTGAAAAAGAACTTCAACCTCAATTGTTTTATTTAAAGGAATAGCAAATTTATTATTGTAGTAATAATGAATAGGTGTTGTATATCTTGATGAATCAGTACGGGCAACCGATGTATCACGGAAGATATAAACAGAATCTCCAATCCAGACTCTTACATCCGCTCCAAGTACTGCCGGATCAACTTTATTGGCATAGGGATCAAAACCATCTACCTGATAAATGTGTGATAGTGTTATCGTCTGATTTAAACTATCCCCTCTTAAAATCCCTGATAATGCATAGATTTCCCTAAATTCTCCGTTCGGATCAAAATTATCATTACAACCTATAAAGGTTAAGAATATAAAAACAAAAGCTATATAGAATTTATATCTCATAGCGTAAGCTTGATTGTTCCTGAAATAAAAAACGGAAGCATGTACACAACCTCACCAGTTTTTCTATCCAGATAATAAACATTTTTCCTGTCGTACACGTTTATTGCACTTATGCTTAACTGCCATTTTGAAAATGCAATCTCAAACTGCTTTGATAAACTCAAATCAAGTCTGTGATAATCAGGTAATCTACCCAGGTTACGATCTCCAAGAACTGAGAAAGGACTGAATTCTCCCATATTGGTTCCGGTACCGTAAATATCGCTCAAATAAAATTTATCGTAGTAGCCATTCAGTTGTGTAAATGGAAGACCAGAAGCATAATTCCAAACAGCACCAGCACTCCAGCCGCTGCCTAAATTATACCCGAGTATTACATTAACATTATGCCGAGTATCAAATTTTGGATAATATACCCATCCATTTAATTCTTTATAAGACCAGTTCAAAGTATAGGATAGTGACAAATCAATTGGGCCTGTCTTATTATCAACAGAAAATTCCCATCCGTAAGATTCTGCTGATCCCGAAACTAAATCAGGATCACCGGTTAAATATTTCCGATTATTGATTATAGGCAGATTATGAGTTGTTTTATAAAATCCTTCAATACTCAAAGACAATATTGGCATCAGATCGTATGTTAAACCACCGTTATACTGTATGGATGTGGAAGGGTCCATATATTCCGGAATGATTATCCACGGTTCAAAAACGGAAATCAGCTCATCCTCATCCGTTAATGTTGTAACTTCCTGTAGAAATATTCCCCAGGCACCTTTTAAAGTGAGATTTGAAAGTAGTCGATAAGTAAGATTTACTCTTGGTTCAATTGTTCCACCACCATTACCGTTAAGTCCGGCTAAATTAACTCTGGCACCAACATCTGCACCAAAATCATCCCACTGCATAAATTTGTACTTTCCATAAACGCTTACATTGCCGGAGAACTGATCTAAATTAGTTTGTGCTCCAACACTGTTTTTCTGATAAAATTTTGTTTTTAAAAATTTAAACTTTAAACCACCACCCAGTTCATTTTTATTACTGAAAACAACATTCATATCAAAATTTAAACCTGCATCACTAACTTCGTTCCTCTGGGGTTTAAGGGAACTTTCATTAGGAATTACTTCGCCTTCAAATTTACTCACAGAAATGCCAAGCCTGGAAAACATTGGTATATCATAAACCTGAAGCCACTCAAATCCAAACAAATTATTTTTCCAGTCAAATTTTTCCCGAAGAGGATCTTTATAGTCAACTACATCACTACTAGAATAACCGAAAACAGAAAATTTTGCATTATTAAAAATTTCCTTACTGGAATAGTTCAATTTAAAAGAAAGGTCATAAAAATCAATCGGAACAGAACCGTTACGAAGGAACTTATTAAGTATATCTGTGGAGTGGCTTTTCCTTCCGGCAATTAAGAATGATCCGTTAGGAATTGGTCCTTCAAGCAAACCTTTCGCTGTTAATGAACTTACTCCTGCTGTTAACCCAAATCTTTTCTTGTTGCCATCTTTCGAAATTATATTCATAACGGAAGAAAGTCGTCCACCATACTCTGCATCAAAAGCACCTTTAAGAAATTCTGCAGAATTAATCATTGCAGGGTCTACGGCACTGAACATACCAAGGGAATGATAAGGTGTATATAAAGGAACGCCATTTAACAAAAATAAATTTTGATCACTGTTACCACCACGTACATAAAACTTAGCCGAAATATCCCCGGTTGTACTTACACCGGGACTATTTTGCACATATTTGAAAATATCCGGTTCTACATCGCTCGGAAGAACTTCTAATTGCTTGATCGGGATTTTCTCAACGCTTATATCAGTAGCATTTTCTTCAACAACTTTTTCACCCATCTTTTCGATAGTTTGTAGTTCTATATTTAAAGGAGTAAGGGAAACATTTAAGTCGACTATATTGGAATTTTTTATGTAAACAGATACAACTTTAGTTCTATAACCGACATAGGAATAAGTCACTTCGTAGGTTTTATCGATAGGTATTTTATTGATAAGATATAATCCCCTTTCATCGGTAGAAGCCCCAATATTTATATCGCGAATATAAACATTACCAAATGCTAATGCTTCACCACTTGTGGAATCGGTTAAAAATCCACGAAGTCTTCCGTACTCCTGTGCAAACAGAAAATTAGAAGATGTAAAAAGTAAAATAATTAGCGATACCGGGAGTATCTGCCAACATGAAGAGCGTAACAATGCTACCTAATCAGAAAAAATAAACAGTATTAATTAGAAGTGTAAATATAGCAGTTTAAGTTATGTTTTCACACACTAATTTTATCCCGTTTATGTTCAAGCTATACTTAAATAAATTCTATTTATATTCTGCTTATCTTAATCAGCTAATGTAGAAAGATTACCCGGATCAACACCGAGAGCTTTGGCTTTCAACACCCGCCTCATAATTTTACCGCTCCTGGTTTTGGGCAACGAGTCTACTATTTCGATATGTTCCGGTTTAGCTATAGGACCCATTTCGTGCCCGACATGATTTCTTAATTCAGTAACCAGGTTATCACTTTTTTGCTGCCCGGCTCTTAATATAACATATGCATGAATAGCATTACCTTTTACTTCATGTGGCAAACCAATAGCTGCAGCTTCTGCAACAGCAGGATGACTAACAAGTGCACTTTCAATTTCGGCTGTACCCAAACGATAACCGGAAACTTTAATAACATCATCAACTCTACCTATTACCCAGTAATATCCGTCTTCATCCCGTTTTGCAGAATCGCCGGTAAGATACATCCCTTTATATTTACTCCAATACTGCTGCACATAACGATCCGGATCTTTCCAGATGGTGCGAAGTATTGAAGGCCATGGTTTCTTGATAACCAGATAACCCTCTTCACCTGCTTTTACAGGTTTGCCATTTTCATCGAGGATATCCATTTCGAGTCCGGGAAATGGTTTTGTTCCTGAACCGGGTTTTAATGGAGTACAGGGCATCGGGGTAATCATAAACATACCTGTCTCTGTTTGCCACCAGGTATCCATGATCGGACAATTTTCTTTTCCAATTACTTTGTAATACCACTTCCAGGCTTCGGGATTAATTGGTTCCCCAACTGTTCCCAATAATCGTAGTGATGAAAGATTATGACGATTCGGCCAGGCTTCTCCAAAACGCATTAAGCCTCTTATTGCTGTAGGCGCTGTATACAAAATATTGATTCCATACTTTTCAATCATTTGCCACCAGCGGCTTGGATAAGGATATGTAGGTGCTCCCTCGTACATAAACGATGTTGAACCATTTAACAAAGGACCATAAACAATATAACTATGACCTGTTATCCATCCGGGATCAGCAGCACACCACCACCTGTCTTCTTCGTGAATATCAAAAACATACTTTAATGAAGTATATGTACCTACCATATAACCGCCGTGCACATGAAGAATTGCTTTTGGTTTACCGGTTGTACCCGAGGTGTAAAGTAAGAATAACGGATCTTCAGCATCCATAGTTTCCACATTATCGGAATCATGTGCTATAGGCAATGCCATAAGATCATGATACCACATATCCCTTCCCGGCTCCATATTTATCTCATGCCCGGTTCGTTTAACAACTACAACACTTTCAATAGTTGCTGCACGTTGAACTGCTTCATCCGATATTTTTTTAAGCTCGACTATTTTTCCTCTTTGAAAAGCACCATCGCAGGTTATCAGCACTTTTGATTCGCTATCGTCTATTCTTTCATGAAGAGCCTCAACCGAAAAGCCACCGTAAACAACAGAATGTATTGCACCTATTCTTGCACATGCCAGCATAGCAATTTCAAGCTCGGGAACTCTGCCCATATAAATTGTAACTCTATCGCCTTTTTTTACACCAAGACTTTTTAAAACATTAGCAAACTTGTTTACCTCTCTGTGTAAAGCAAAGTAAGAAAACGATCTAAACGAACCATCCTCACCTTCCCAGATAAGTGCAAGTTTGTTTTTGTGGGCAGAGGTAAGATGAACATCAAGACAGTTGTAACAAATATTTGTTTTACCATTGATGAACCATTTAAAGAAAGGTTTTTTAGAATCGTCTAATACCTTCGTCCATTTCTTAAACCATTTTAAATTTTTCGCCTCCTTAGCCCAGAATCCTTCCAGATCATCTGAAGCTGATTTATACAAATCATCACATTTTGCATTTGCATACTTAACAACTTTGTCGGTTGGATAGTAAACATCGCCCGATAATTTTTTTTCCGGCATTAGACTTCTCCTCTAAATAGTTATTTATTAAAAAGGCTTTAACTTCGAGGCAAATTGAATTGCTCTTAAAATTAAGAGTTGTCGAACAGATAGTCAACTGAAAAGCCAATAAAACTACAGTGTATAAAAAACAGAAATATTTACTATAATACCTTCCTGATGAATAATATTTCAATACTTTCATCAGGTCTGCATCACAAAGGATGAGCGAGGTTTTGTATAATTTTGTTATATTATTTTTGAATGGCTACTGAATTTGTTAGCGATTTAAATTTTTTTATCAAGCAAGAACATTTATATGAGCAAGATTTTATTAATTGAAGATGAAGAAATGATCCTGGAATCTACTGCTGATTATTTAGAACAGGAAGGTTATGAATGTTTAAAAGCAACGAATGGAACTGAAGGTATAGCACTTGCCAAGAAAGAAATTCCGGATATTATTCTCTGCGATATCAAAATGCCCGGACTGAATGGACACCAGGTTTTAACAGAATTAAGAAATAATTCCCGTACATCTACTATTCCATTTATATTCCTTAGTGCATTAGTTGAACAGCAGGATATGCGTACGGGTATGACGCTTGGAGCTGACGATTATATAACAAAACCATTTCAACCGGACGATTTAATCAGTTCTATTGAAACGAGGCTGGAAAAATACGCTATTCTTAGAAGAAGAATGGAAAATTTGAAAGACAGTATCTCTCTTTCATTACCACACGAACTTCAGACACCGTTAGTAACGATAATGGGTTATGCGGAGATGTTATTTGATAAATTTAAGAATAGTTCCGATCGTGAAACTCTTGAATTTTCGCAGGCAATTCTTCAGGCGGGATTAAGACTTAACAGGTTGATAAAAAACTTTATTTTCTATGGAAATCTTGAATTGATGAGTGGAGATAAAAATCTTGCGGAACAGAAAAAAAATTATTCAACCATTACACCTGAACTTACTGAGGTAATTGCAAATAAAGTAGCAGAAAGATATAATAGGCAAAAAGATTTGGTTATAAAAACGCAGAAAGCAAACATTCTTTTACCGGAAGATTATTTTTCTATTTTACTGGAAGAACTTCTAGATAATGCATTTAAATTCTCTGAAAGAGACTCAAAAATACTGATTGAATCTTTTAATAAAGATGGATTATTTACATTAAAAATCAGAGACGAAGGCAGAGGAATGAAAAACGAACAAATCTCAGGTATAGGAGCATATCTGCAATTTGAAAGAGATAAATACGAACAGCAAGGTATGGGACTTGGATTAGTGATATCTATGAAGATTGCTGAAATATTTGATGGTGAACTGAATATCAAAAGTGAATATGGAAAATATACTGAGGTTATTGCAAGCTTTCCTTCGAACTAAAAATTACTTCCCAAATAAACCATCCAGATTCATTTCAATTTGTGTTTCTGAAAAGAAAGGCTCTCCATATTTTTTCCCGATCTGGAATCCGTATGTTTTAGCTCTAGCTTCAATATAATCAATAAATTCCGGTGTACTTATAAATGTTTCCGGTTCGTTACTTTTTGATTTACCCGGACTGTGAACCTGAGTATTGTATGCGAAAATAGATTTCATTTTTTGCTGAAACGTATCAGTTATGTCTACAATAAACGTAGGTTCGAAAGTGAAAGTCTGCATATAGAAAAACAATTTCGAAGGACGATAAGCGTCCTGAATCTTTTTGTTGTCTGTAGTTTTATATTTTATCAACCCGGAAGTGAACATAGCTCTCTTTATAAGCGCACTTGCATCAATATGATCGGGGTGCCTGTCATTCAGATAAGGTGCAAAGATAATTGCCGGTTTATACTTGCGTATAACTTTAACTACCTTTTTAATATTTTCATCCCTTAATTCGATATTTCCATCCGGAATTGAAAGATTTTCCCTGAACTTTACATTTAAAATTTTTGCAGCTTCTTCAGCTTCCTTTTTTCTTATCAGTGCACTACCTCGCGTTCCCATTTCGCCCCGGGTTAAATCAACAATACCGACTTCATATTTAGTATTTGTCAGCTTGGCTACTGTTCCTCCCATTGACAATTCTGCATCATCGGGATGTGCCCCAAAAATAATTACATCAAGATTCATTTAATTATGCCTTAATAAGAATGATTAGTTTTTATCTATAGAGTGAAACTATAGTTTTTAAATTCCTAATTCAATATAAGATGAATTACAAGTAATACTTAATATCTGCAAATAATATATCCTGAACGAAAGTTTTCTTTTAATTTTCTATTGACTAATTTGTAAGAAATTAATACTGTGTTACAATCACTACTTTTTTATAGTTCAGGAGTATTATTAAATGAAGGAGATTTCTTTAACAATTATCTTAATGCTACTTCTAACAATTTCAGTTTCATCGCAACCTTACGTATGGGAACTTAAACAACCGGGAAGCAGTTTAGGCGGTCCAATTGATTATAACAAAAACAACACGAATATCGTTTATTTTGGATCGGGCAATACAATTTATAAAAGTACCGACATGGGTGAATCTTTCCAGCCATTATCTTCAACTCTTCCAACTGCATCTGAAATCAAATGTGTACTCGTTAAAGATAATGATGATCAAACCCTAGTCGTTGCTGTTGAATCATCACCTAATGACAAGATCTATAAAACTACCGACGATGGGCAAACATGGGCATTAACTCTTAACTCGGGACAGATGGCATATTTAGGTATCCCTGTAACACAGGATCCAACACACCCGGATACACTTTACTCAATGGTTGACACAAGCTTTATAGTATCTACCGATTTTGGCAGTTCGTGGGCTACAATAGCAAGCAACTTTGGTCCGGTTGATGCACCATGCGATATTGAAGTATTCCCTGATACAAGTATAATTCTAATTGGTGATGATGGAACGGGTATTTTCAAGAGTACAGATTATGGCATTACCTGGCAACAGAAATACAGTACCTTCGGTGAAATTCCAACCATTTCGGTTGATTTCACACATCCGGGAATAGTTTGGGCAACAAAATGGAGTGGTGGTGGAGGCTTATTAAAATCTACAGATTATGGCGAAAACTGGTCCTCCGTTTCTACATTTAACAATTTTAATATGTGGGCAATTCACACACAGGAAACTAATGGAAATATAGTAATAACAAGTTGCTTTAGTTGTGGTGCAAGCTGGAGATCGGTTGATGGTGGAATAGCCTGGGTATCAATTCCAATAACTCCGGGTAGTTACCAGGTGGTGGTAGTTGATTCAATGACACAGTATGCAGCACAAAGTACAGGATTTTATAAACTTAAATCAAATTATTTTGTACCGGTTGAACTGGTTTCTTTTACTGCAAAAACTTCAGACTACGAAATTATACTTCAATGGATAACTTCTACCGAATTGAACAACGCCGGCTTTGAAATTCAAAGAAGTTACAATAATCAGAATTTTGAAAAAATAGGTTTCGTTTCCGGATACGGGACAACTACTCAGCCAAAATTATATACTTTTAAAATCGATCAATATAAGTCCGGCATTCAGTACTACAGGTTAAAACAGATCAATCTTGACGGTACATTCAGATATTATAATTCTTTAGAAGTAAAAGATCCGGCTCCTTCCAAACTTTCCTTAGCACAGAATTATCCAAATCCTTTTAATCCTGCTACGAAAATCAAGTATACCATAGCAACCTCCTCCTTCTTACGAAAAGAAAAGGTGAGGTTAATTGTTTACGATGTCTTAGGAAATAAAGTAGCTACTCTTGTTGATGAATATGAGCCATCAGGAAGTTATGAAGCTGAACTTGATGCTTCAAAATATAATCTTGTCAGCGGTGTTTATTTTTATCAACTAAACGCCGGAGATTTTAATGAGATGAAAAAGATGATTCTTCTTCGATAAGTAAATCTTATTATTAAACGAATTTACTCTTTCTCTTCGTTCTCTTTGTTATTTTGCTCTTCTTTTTTAATCAGGTATTTTCCCAGATTCTACATATGGTTTGAAGCGTTCAAAAATAAAATGCTCCCAAACGCTCTCAACAATCGCAGGTACACCTTCCTCAACTTCACCGGCAGCATGCACGGATACTTTAAAAAATGTTGAATCTTCATCAACCGGTTGAAATTCATAAGTAGTTACAATAGTAATAGCCTTGCCTGAAAGCCCTAACGGCCCGACAAAACGGAGAATCTTTCCCCTATTCGCATAAATAACAGTTGCGTGTAAAACCCCGTTTCCTTCTTCATCAAAAATTTCCCAGAAACCTCCGCCGGGATAAGGTTCGATAATAAATTCTGCCGGGTTTTCGGAAAATGAGTGGTCCCACCAGGCACTTATATCACCTGTGGCTGCGTCATAAATATCTTCGGGTGTTCCGGGAAGAGTAACTTCTTTTTCAAATGAAAAGACATCATAATTTGCTTTTGAATCATTCTCATCCTGGGCTAAAATCAGAGATGGAAGAATTAGAATGCTTAAAAAGCACGTACTAATTATTTTCATATTATTTCTCCAAAAGATATACCTTAGAATTATATCTATATTTGGAAAAATTACCAAATGAGATGATCTTATTTTTGAGCGATTTGGAATTAGTTTTATTTGCGAATTGTTTTAGCTGAAGCACTTTAAATTGAGCGGGATATTTATCCCGCTCAAAATGTATCCTTACATAATCTCCGGCATATTCTTTACTTTATTCATTACAAATGCCTGGTTCAGATTATTAAGTGCATTAAACTCAACACTTTTATCATAATACTTTTTTGCTTCGGTTTTATTATTCTCACCATCATAAGTGAGAGCAATTCTGTAAAACGTATAAGGATTTTGCTGGTTAGCCTGCATAAATTCATCGCGTGCTTTTCTATAATCTTTTTGATTCAAAGCAATTAACCCGTTAAGTTCGTGAGAAAGCCACACCTGGAATGTATTATTCGCTGCTATGCTCTTTTCACTAAATTCTTTTGCTGTTGATTTTGCATCATCAACATTTCCTTTCATTAAAGAGATTCGCGCCACGTTATAGAGATAAAATCTTTGATTATTTTCTTTCACTTTATCAGGAAGATTTGAATTTACAGCAGTTTGTAAAGCAGAATCGTATTTCTCTTTCGCTTTATCATACTCTCCAGCTTCAAATAAAATATTACCCATCGTGTTCAGATCTGCAGTCATATTACCGGCATCGTTCAACGCTTCTGCAATTGCGTATTGTTTTTGCATTTCAGTTAATGCTGAATCTGTTTTGCCTTCTGAAACATAGGAAACAACTTTTGTAAACAAAGCAAAACGTTTTTCGCCATTGTTTCTTGCAATTTTATAAAGCTTATCGCATTCAGTTCTTGCACTCTGGTATTTTTTCAAATAACCATAATTAGTTGCAATACCAACAAATGAATTGACAAATTTTGAATTTACAGATAAAGCTTTTTTATATTGACCTATAGAGGCTTCATATTTACCCTCTTTCATAAGTAGTTCAGCATAGGAATCGTAAGGATTTGGATCATCTGGGATTATATCGATGTATTTTAAAAATGCTTTTTCAGCATTTACATAATCACCAAGATTCCTGTAAGAGTAGCCAAGCATATTATATGCTAATGAAAAATCCGGATTAATTTCTGTTG
>JAJDNK010000134.1 GCA_022340715.1 bacterium BMS3Abin03
GGAAGAGATAGGATGTTATTTTAAAGATTGGAATTTTAATATAGGCCTGGTTGATTTCCCTGGATTAATTGAGGGACGGGAAGTATATCTTTGTTGGAAAAGCGATGAAGAGGATATACAATTTTATCACGGTGTGGAAGAAGGTTTTGCCGGCAGAAAACCTATTCCGAAAGAATATTACGAACCCGAATAAAAATTATTTGGACAAATCAAAGGTTGTCTTGCTGCTGGTTTCCCTATCCGAATAGTTATCCTTTATATTAAAAATTAATTCGTATTTACCGGGTGCATATGTTCTGTCTAAGTTGAACTGTGTCTCAACCGGAATGTCCATGATTTCTTCGTGTTTGGTAAGATCAATTTTATCTGCGTAAATGTTTTCTATTTTTTCTCCGGAAGGGGTAATAATATCAACGGAGTATGATAGTTTAACTGTAAAATTCTCATCATCCGGATTTTCGCGTTGCTCATATCCGCGTACAATCACTGTTGCATTAACTTCCCATACACTGTCGATATCGTACGCAAAAGCTTCGGGACTAAAAGCTTCAAACTTAACCCCTACTTTGCCGCAAGACATAATCATCAAGAAAATGAAAGGCAGGAAAGATATAATTATTCTCATATTTCGACTCCTTTAAAATCAGGAAGCTGACTTATAAACAAGATTGAACATAACAGTTGTTTTATTTGGGTCAGCAACTATTATAGTAAGTCAGCTTCCTTAAACATTAACCGTTTTTCTTCTGAAAATCTTTCATGAAACTTACGAGATCTTCTACACCCTTAATAGGGAAAGCGTTGTATATAGATGCTCTCAAACCACCGACTGATCTGTGGCCTTTTAATCCACTGAACCCGGCTTTTGTGGATTCTTCAACTAATTTCTTTTCGAGTTCTTCAGTTGTCAGGTTGAAAGTTATATTCATCAAAGAACGACTTTCTTTTTCAGCATGACCTTTATAAAATCCATCACTTTCATCTATTGCTTTATAAAGAAGAGCAGCTTTCTTTTTATTTGTTTCGTACATTTTATCTAATCCACCCATATCTAAAAGCCATTTGGTAACAAGCTTAATAATATAAACTCCAAATGTATTAGGTGTATTATACAGTGAATCTTTCTCAACGTAAGTTTTATAACTCAACATTGTATGTAAAGAATCTTGGCTTCTTTCGGCAAGATCTTTTCTTATTATTAAGAGAGTAACACCCGAAGGTCCCATATTTTTCTGGGCTCCGGCGTATATAACCCCGTACTTTTTAACATCTATTTTTTTGTGAAAAATGTCTGAAGATGCATCGCAGACTAATGGTACATTGCCTACTTCAGGTTCATTTTGCCACTGGGTACCAAATATCGTATTGTTTGAAGTGATATGAACATATGCAGCATCAGGATCAAGTTTTAATTCATTCTGTTTGGGAATACGTTTAAAATATTTTTTATCTCCCTCACCTTCTTCAGTAGTAGCGGCTATATTAATAGTACCGACTCTCTTTGCTTCTTTAAGAGCTTTTTTAGACCAGCTTCCCGTTAAGATGTAATCCGCTTTATTTTTTGGGGGCATCAGGTTAAGAGGAACCATAGAGAACTGGAGACTAGCTCCGCCCTGTAAAAACAATATTGCGTAGTCATCCGGTACATCCAGTAACTTTTTAATATTGGCTTTCGCATCTGCATGTATTTCTGCAAATGTTTTTGAACGGTGACTTATTTCCAACACCGACATTCCCACACCGGGGAGAGCCATTAGATTTTCCTGTGCTTCTTTTAATGCTTCTTCCGGTAGAATTGCCGGACCAGCACTGAAGTTATATATTCTTTTTTCCATGGTAGTTCCCTTATTATATGTTTCGGTTATTCTTAGTGATCCTTAGTGAACTGAATATCTTAGTAGTAAAACAATTTAACCACTTGGATATTGAGAATACGCAGACACACTCATATTAGATGAGTTAATAATCCATCTCTCAGTTTTGGTTCAAACCAGGTTGATTTCGGCGGCATAACTTCTCCCGCATCTGAAATTCTCATAAGATCATCTACAGAGACTGGGTACATTGAAAAAGCGACTTTTGCTTTTCCGTTTTCCACCAATTTTTCAAGCTCATTTGTTCCGCGTATTCCTCCTATAAAATCTATCCTGTCGCTTATTCGCACATCTTCAATTCCAAGGACAGGGGTTAATAAAAAATTCTGGAGAATACTTACATCCAGCGAATCTCCAACGGATTTGGATAAAGTATTGCTTGCCAGAACAGAATCTCTCGCCTTAAGTATATACCATTCACCATCGAGGTACATTCCGAATGATCTTTTTTGTTCCGGCTCTTTTGTTTCTGATTTATTCACCTCAAACTTTTCACTTACTTCGTTTAAGAACTCATCTTTGCTTTTCCCGTTAAGATCGAGAACGACTCTGTTATAAGGTAATATTTTTAACTGATCTGCAGGAAAAACAACTGCTATGAAAAAGTTATATTCTTCTTCGCCGGTATGATTGGGATTTGCTTTCCTTTTTTCTTCTCTTGCACGGCTTGCGCTCTTTGCCCGGTGATGACCATCAGCAACATATATTTTATCTATCTTCTTAAATTCATCCATAACCGGCTGGTTATATTTATCCGGTAATATCCATATTGTATGTTGGATTCCATCCGGCGCTGCGAAATCATAGAGTGGTTCTTCGTTTTTTATTGTTTCGGAAACAGCAGAATTGATTAACTCTGTAACGCGATATGTTAAAAACACAACACCGGTTTGTGATTCAGTCGTTACAATGTGATTAGTCCTGTCATCTTCTTTAACCTTACGTGTTTTTTCATGCTTCAGGATAACGTCGTTATCGTAATCATCAACTGCAAAAGTTGCTGTTATTCCTACTTGCGATCTGCCATCCATTATTAGTCTGTACAGATAATAGTGAGGCGTTTCGTCTGTTACCAGAGGAGCAGAACTTTTTAATTTATCAAGGTTTTTCTTTGCTTTTTCATATACTTCTTTTGCATATGGATTTACATCATCCGGCAGATCTATTTCCGCACGGGTTACGTGAAGAAAACTCAGATCATTACCCGCAGCAAACTGTTTTGCTTCTTCTCTGTTTACAACATCGTAAGGCACACTGGCAACAAGATGAGCGTTATTTTTATTTGGTCTTAATGCTCTGAAAGGTTTAACAATAGCCATAAATTTGTAAAATCTCCAAATTGCAAAAGAATTGAAAATAAGTGAGTTTAAAATCTGTATAATTAAAACAATAATCCATTTAACGCATATATTTTTTTGAATTTGAGTTGAATTTCGGGAGTTGCCGTTTAGCAACACTTGATTGAAGTGGATTTTTTAGCCGGATTACATAAGAAATGATTTTAAGTTTGATTTTGGTAATGCTATTTTGCTGCAGTAAAAAAATTATTCTGATTATAAGAGACGCCGAGTGAAGTTTTTCATTACCATAGTATTAATATTATCCTTCTTTTTAATAGTCTCCTGCGGTGAACAGGAAAAACCGGAAAATCTAACAATAGCACGTAAAAATGTTAAAGAATATTACGAATCAGGCAGATTTTATACGGAAGTAGAAGATGTTGTTAAAGAAGCAGAAAAAGAATTTGATAAAATAAAAATTAAAAACAACTCCGCTGTTGTTTTTGATGTTGATGAAACAGCTCTCGATAATTACGCATTAGCAAAATCGATGGGCTTCGGTTACGTTTACAAAATGAACAAAGAGTGGAATGCGGAAATGAAATCTCCTGCACTTAAACCAGTAAAAGAATTATATGATTATTTACTTGAACGAGGTGTTCACATAATATTTTTAACCGGAAGAAACTTCCCGGAATACGAAGTTACCTATCAAAATCTGAAGAATGTTGGATATACAGTTTTTGATACATTAATTACTCAGATTGGTGATGAAACAAAGATGAAGTCCCGGGACTTTAAAAGTTCAAAGCGTGTTTTCTTAACAAATGAAGGTTATGATATTATCGGTACAGTCGGTGACCAGTGGAGCGATCTCAGGGGCGAAGATCATGGGATACAGGTAAAAATCCCCAATTACCTTTATAAGGATGAGTATTAGCCTCTCATGCTTTGTCTCAGCTCAGAGTGATAAATCGATCCTGTACGGGTATAAAATATTGAAAAATCAAATTTCTATAACCGTTCGGGTATAATAGTAAGAACGTTGGTAAGAGAATTAAAAATAGAGAAAAGGCGGAAATGATATGCTGACTAACAATGGAGAGAGTTTGGTTAGCTCAGCATACCATTTCGGTATTAGATAAAGTTAAGAAGAACGACTTTATTTATCTTTATCCATTTTGTTATCCATCATCTTATCATCGTTCATTTCATCTTCTTTCATACTAAGTGATTTCCAGTTCTTCTCAGCCTTTTCGATATTACCTGTTTCATCTTTTCTGAAAAGTTTCTGAGCATCGGCGTTGGCATTTACATACAGCATTCGGTTTTTCATTGTCCAGTAAGCCGGGTCTGCGGGAACAAGCTTGTTTAAGCTTAAAGCGTAAGCACAGTAACCGCCGAACTGCGGTGCATACTTGGAAGGATTTTCTTTGAACATTTTCATGTGATCTTTGCTTGTGAACCTCCAGGTAGCGCCTCCCCATTTGTAAGAAATATTCGACATTCCCATTTCGGGTTTCATATCCGTAAAATATGAAACGGGATCGTAGCCTTTAAGTGCAACGCCATCCGTATTTTTGCTGATCTTCATCATCATATCGTCGTGCTTCATCATCTTGTCGTTATCCATCATTTCCTTTTTCTTCATATTATCCTTCATCATATCCTTATCCTGGGCAAGGGATACGACGGAGAAAAGTATTATTAAAAGAAAAATACCTGTTAAAGATTTTGTAAAGTGCATTGTTACTCCTGTTTTTTTAGATTGTTAATATTTACAGGAATAAAAGTAGATTTGATAAATCACGAAACTTTCACGAAATGGTAATTAAAGTGTATGGTGTATAAATGCCGATTTCTTGGCTTGTGCGGATTAATTTAATCTGGGACAAGATTATTAAGCCGAAATTTTATAAGTTTATATATATATTTCAACGGAGGAACCATACCTGTGAAAACATATAAAGTCTTACTCCACCGCGATTACGTTGTAAACATCGATGCCAATAATGAAGATGACGCAAGATCCCTTGTCGAGTTTTTTATTGCAGGAGAAAAAGATTCCTCAACCGAAAAAGAAAGAGAAAAGCACAGTTTTAAGATAAACGAAATTGAGATGATGACTAATGACGCGTTTGAGGTGATATATAGGTAAGAAGATTATGAATTTGAGTCCAAATTATTTTAACGATTTTCAATGGAAGAAAATATGATTGATAATATAACGAAGCTGATCGATTTTATTAAAACTGATAAAAAAGTAAAAGACTTTGATGAAATAACTACTAAGCAAACAATAGTACTTCACCTTCTAAGTATATTAGGGTGGGACATATTTTCCGCGGTTGAGGTTTGTCCTGAATATCAAGTTGAAAGTCGAAGGGTAGATTATTCTTTAAGGTTGAAAAATAGGGACTATGTATTTATTGAAGTTAAAAAGCCAAAAGAAGATCTGGAATCACATCAGGAACAACTACTAGACTATGCATTTCGTCTAGGAGTAGAGATTGCCATTTTAACAAATGGATTAACGTGGTGGTTTTATTTGCCAACCATACAAGGCAACTGGAATTCTAGAAAATTTTTTACTATCGATGCTATTGAACAAGACTCCAAAGCTTCATCTGAAAAGTTTGTTGAATTTTTATCTAAAGTAAATATTCACTCTGGTGAAGCAATAAAATCTGCAGAGAAAATTCATAAAAGTAGGGTTCGAAAATCTACAATTGATAGTACATTGCCCGAAGCGTGGAATAAAATTATTTCTGAACCGGACTCTCTATTAATCGAAATGATTAGTGACGTAACCGAAAAAATTTGTGGTTATAGGCCAGAAGAAAGTGATGTAAAGTCATTTGTGAAGGGGAAACAAGATCGAATATTATTAGATACTTTCGAGGATATCAATATTCAGAAGATCATTGAAAAAACTCGTAGAAAATCTTCTAGAAATATAAAGCCGAAGAATTTTAACCGATCTTCTGGCACAATAAAAATTCTGATAAATGCAAAGAGATTTGAAGCTCCAAGTATTCCTAAACTCTATATAAAAGTATTAAGACTAGTTGTTGACAATGGAAGCATAAATAAATTACGGTTTCCATGGGGTTTTGGTTCAAAACGATATTTTGCATTCAAAGGAAAAAATCCAATTCATCCGTCGGGTCGTGCATTTTTTTCTCCAATTACTTACGGTGAATACCATCTAGAGACACATGTAAATAGAATTTCTGGAATAAAATATTTACAGGAATTCTGTGAAGAATTAGGTTATAAATTTGAGTTAATAGATGTATGATTAAAAATGATATACTTATTTTAACTTCTCAGTTTCTGTATCCTGTCTGTAATTGTAAAATTTCTTGCTCTTGCAATTCATATTACTAATCACTACAAAGTCCAAATTATAAAAACTTCACAATGTCCTATATATTATTCGGCTAACGGACAATTGCATAACATATTTTCGAGATAACAATTCAACAATAAAACAATTCAGCAGTAGAAATTCTACTGCTGAACTATTAATTATTTTTAGAGCTCTTTATATCCTCCCACGGACTTATTTTATCAACAACATCTTCTTTGTTGCCACAAAGTCATTTGCAATTAGCTTATAGAAATAAATTCCCGAAGACAGAGCTGTTGCATCGAATTCGGTATTATAAAATCCGGGTTGTAATTCTTCATTAACAAGCGTTGCAACTTCTTTCCCGAGAATATCATAAACCTTTAATGTAACTAATCCTTCTTGGGCAATCTGAAATTTAATGTTTGTGTTCGGGTTAAACGGGTTAGGATAATTCTGCGCCAGATCGAATTTAGCTGGAAGCAAGTCATTGTTTTTCTTATTTACATCAACTACAATAGTTCCCTTTATTGTTAAACCTGAAACAGCGCTAAAACCTATCGGACCAATAAGAGTACCAACACCGTTCGTAGTATCAATAAAAAGTAATTCGCTGCTGGTAACCTGGGACAATTTCGATGTGCCGAATAGTTTTCCTTCGGCATCGAATGCAATAGCCGGGGTTTGGGAAAATCCGGTGTTGCCTACTAATGTGGTTTGCGCATTTGTTTTATTTATCTTATAAATGGCATCACCTACGGGGGTTCCCCATAATTGTCCATTCAGCGGATTAATTGCCAGACTTGAAAGCGTGGTGATTCCTGTGTTACCTATATCTGTAGTGGCTCCGGTTTCTAAGTTTATTTTATAAAGTTCACCCGTGTAAGTAGCGCCATACAGGTCACCATTTAAATCGAAAGCTATGGCTCTTATACCTGCGAACGGTAAAGAAATGGAATTATATCCCGCACCGGATACTGCATCAATTTTTAATATTGGAGTAATATCAGCAGTAATCGCAGTTGCATATATAGTACCGGTTGAAGGTTGAATGCTTGTACCGTAAAGTCTTGCATCTCCAACCGTACCTACCTGTGTTCCTGTTCCTTCATCCTGGTTAATAGTAAGAAATAGACTATTAGTTTGTGTTGTTACAGCATATATATTATCATCCACAGCGGGTGCAACTGTATATCCAACTCCTTTTAATATCAACTCTTTGGCAGGGGTCACAGGGTCATTGCTTGTAACGGTTATTGATCCGTAGCTTATACCTGCCGCCGTTGGAGTGAAAACAATTTTTAGAGTTAGGGCCTCGTCATAATCCAGACTGTCTGGTAATGACGGCGGATTTATTAGCTGATAAGCAGAACCAGTAAGTTGAGTGTTATTGATTTCCAGGACGGCGAGACCATAATTTGAAATGCTTACATCAATGGTATCTGTTGAAACCGATGCTTCCGCCATGAAATATAGGGTATCAGAATCAACGCCCACAGGTGGATCAAGGGCGGGTTTTAATACTCCAACAGCATTCCAGGCGTCAATCACAGATTGAAACTCCTGTGAATTTTCTCCGTAAAGATCTATCGCAGCATACATAGAACCCAAACGAAC
>JAJDNK010000135.1 GCA_022340715.1 bacterium BMS3Abin03
GACTGGCTGGTTGATATGTTTTTCAAGCAGCCGCAATTCCCCAATAAAGAAAATTATCTTTCCGGTGAAATGCTTAAAGATGCAAAAAATCCAACGATAGGTGAGGAATTAAAAGGTGCTGCAAATGTTACAATCAGACAAATTGAAGTGGTTAACGGTAAAAGTGTTTATGGAATTAATATCGGGGGAAACGGCAACAGCGCAAACTTCTATTGTTTCTTAAGTAATATATCGGGAAACTGGAAGATTGAAGCGATCAGAAAATTCCAGGTGCCTGCTTTCATTTATGATGCCGTGGATTCACTCTCAGGAATAAAAAATCTTCCCGATTCTGTTGCATCGTTATTAAAATCACTGGAACTTGTGGTTGGTTCTGATGAAGAACTCAGGAATTATTTAACAGAAAATATTAATGATTTCTATAATCTAGTTGGAGCTTTTCAAAACAAAGCAACTGAAAGGTTGAATGAATTAATGAACAGTCTTGCTATGGATTATATTTTCACTGATAAGAATTACCCGGACTGTATTTTCGTTTCTGTGGCTGAGTTTGGCAGACAGGAAACTGGTTTCATCTATGCAACAAACAAAACGAATTTACCGCAAATTTCACCGGAAAGATTTATTTATATAGAGAATGTTTTGCCTAACTGGTATGTGTTCAGGGCAATGTAATTTTACTGGCAGGAGTAATCGATTCCCTCAATGATTTTTCTACAGCTTGCTTAAAGCTTCTAAGGTTTACAGGTTTCTGGAATACAAGATCAACTCCTAATATGTTATAATCCATGATAACATTCCGACCCAATTCAGAGCTCAAAATTATTACGGGAGGCTTTCCGAGTAAACCTTCTTTCTTTAATTGCTTAACCAGGCTGTAACCATCCATCTCCGGCATAAAGTGTTCTGAAATGACTAATGCAGGAGGAGCATTTTTGATTTTTTCGAGAGCTTCTTTTCCGTTTGCTGCTGTTTCAACAGTATAATCAGGGGTGATGTTTTTCAAAATTTTTGAATATAAAACTCTGTCGGTTTTGTTGTTATCAACAATGAGAATAGATGCGGAAGCTATTGGTAAAGTAAACCGGAATGTTGATCCCTTTCCATAAATACTTTCAGCCCAGATATTTCCGCCGTGCTTTTCCACGATTTCTTTTACTAAAGATAATCCGAGTCCGCTTCCTTTTTCTCCGGCAGTTCCTTCTGTTGTAAATTTTGTATCAACATTGAAGAGCTTGTTCAGGTTTTCTTCTTTTATCCCAGATCCCGTATCGCGTATTGAAAATTCAATGAAGCGTTGAGTTTCGGCTGGTTTGCTCGTAATTGTAATTCTATCGCCGTTGCTTGAAAATTTAATTGCATTTGAAAGAAGATTGTTGAATACCTGATTTATCAGTCCGGTATCTACAAAAATATTTTTTCCCCTTCCGATAGTGGAGTATATCTCTACTCCTTTTCTCATTGCTTCACCCGAAACAGAAGTTATCGATTTATCAATCAGGATTCCTGCATCCATTCTTTCAGGTTCAAACTTAATTCGTCCTGTTTGTAGTCTCGTCCAATCGAGTAAGGAATTAACAAGTGAAAGCATCGATTTTGAAGATTCCTGGATGTACTTAACATATTGTTTCCGTTCATCATTGCTTAAGCCTTCATCGTTGGCAAGTAAATCTGTAAATCCTAAAATAGAACTGAATGGTGTGCGGAGATCATGCGAAATGATCGAAATAAATCTATCCTTGGTTTCATTAAGTTTCATCAGGTCATCGGTAGATTTTCTTAATTCAGCCTCGGCTTTCTTGTAAAGCGATATATCGCTTACAAGTCCATATACTTTTCGCAAGTCACCGGAAGAACTTCTTTGCAGGGTGATTTTATTCCTGACCCAGACAATACTTCCATGTTTATTGATAATCCTGAATTCCATTTCACTAGTGCTCAACGTTTCACTTCGCAGAAGATTTGAAAGCCTTTTCTTTGCTTCTGCAAAATCATCCGGATGAATAAGTTTCAGGAATAATTTTGAATCACTGATAAAATCTGCCTGTGTATAACCTGTTATTTTTTCGACTGCGGCAGTATAAAAAATTGGTCTTAACAGGTTGCCGGATTTTTCAAATGTGTACAGGAAATCATCTATGTTTTCTGTTATGTTCCTGTACTTTTCTTCAGATTCACGAATAGCTTTTTGTGCTCTTTTCCGTTCGGTAATATCGCGCGTAACCATCACGATATAATTCTTGTTATTCGCTTTAAATGCAGAGATTGAAAGTTCTGTATAGAAATGTGTATTATCTTTTTTTCTCCCGAGAAACTCGAAACGATCCGGGGCATTTTTACCTTGTTCTTTTAACCTGAAATATTCAGCTACTTTCAGAATATCATCGTTGGAAACCAAATCGAGTAAATCTTTTTCTGCAAGGAAATCACCTTTATCATACCCGAAAATTTTTGCGAATGAATCATTTGCAATTACAATTTTCCCATCCGATTCTACTGCAATTCCATCCTGGGATGCATCAAAAAGAAGATTGTATAAAATTTCTGCCTCATCGGGTTTTTCTTCCTCGGAAAGTTTTGTTATGTAACAATAAAAACCTTCACCGTTTCCTTTTTCTCTGTATGGAAAGAATATAATCCGCGAAGTAAAATTCACTCCGCTTTTTGTTTTGATAGGAAGTTTTAAATTAGTTGACTGTATTTTATCAAATGATTTCATATCGAAGATGTTATCTTCAAAATATGAACTATGAATTAATTCGGTAATTGGTTTTTGATCTAGCTCTTCCTTTGAATAACCGAGAACTTCACATAACGTTTTGTTTGTATAACTTATTAATCCTTTGTTATCTATTTTACAGATCAGTTCTTCAGTGCTTGCAAGAATGTTACTGTAATCGTTCTTTTCAGATGTGAGCTTTTCTTCTTCTTTAATTCTCTTTGTAATGTTTGAACACAATACAATAATTACTTCATGGTTGCTATCTAAGTAAGAAAACTTCGCTTCAAAGATTTCGCTGTTTTGCTGCTTACCAAATATGTTAAGATTCAGTTTCCAGATTCGTTCGGTTTCAAGATCTTTTTTAATGTTTTCAAAAAATCTTTTATCAAAAAGCTCCAGGGTGCTGCCGAAAAATTTTCCTATTACATCCTTTCTTGAAAATCCAAACATCTTCTCCGATTGGTCATCCCAGAAAATAATTTTTCCAGCTTTATCTAATGCAAACAATGCATTATTAAGATTATCAGTAATCGCTTTGTAATATGTTAATTCATTTACTGCTTTTGCTAGTTTCTCTTTTTCAGAAACATCTTCAGTGATATTATTAAAGAATAAAAACAAGAACTGGATTGTTCCGCGTTTGCTAAGAATTGGTTCTATCTTGCAATTGAAGTTTAATTCTTTACCGGCATCTTCAATGTTGAATTCAAACCTAACAGGTTCTTCATTTATTAATACTCTGTCCAGGTTGGTTGAAAGAAGTGATTTTGTTTTTCCTTCAAACAGATCGACTATATTTGTTCCGCTTAAGTTTTTATTTGAAAGGTTAAGACTTACTAATCCTGAGCCTTCCGCAAATTGTATTTCGCCTTTCGAATTTGTAATTATAAGAACATCATTTACATGATAAATAGCTTTTTCAATAAGTTCAGTTCTGATGCCAAGATTGTTTTTCGTTTCGGCGAGCACTTTTATATCTTCAATCAGAAGCATACCGCCAATTATTTCCTGGTTATCGAACATCGGGGAACCTTTTACTATAAGTTCGATATTCCTGTTATCGCTTAAAGATGTTTGCTTTATTTCTTTTTCAAAAGGATATCCGTTCAACAGATCTTTTAATTCTTTCTTCAGATCAGCGTTTGGAAATATATCAATGTGAAGAATGTTGGAGCCCAGGAGAGAAGGAGTATCGAGACGGTATAGAATATCGAATTTTTTGAAGTTCTGGTTTATATAATCTATTTCTCCTTCGGCAGAAAACGATATTATGCCTACTGGTGCCTGTTCTATTATTTTTAAAGTTCTTTCTTCCATAAATTGCGAGCAGACCGGACAAGCCGGTCCTGCTCTATCCCTCCGGCTTTCGCCCTCTTGATGAATTAGCCCAACGTTTTCATTTATTACAATTATGGTGCTAAAAAAAGTACCTTCCGGTAAGCAGAAATAGCTGGTTTTATAGTGAAAAAGTTTAAGCTTATAAAATATTATAATTCAAAGACTTATAAGCCAAATTTTATCTGGTTGAGAAATAATAGCTGAAAGCTTTAGTTGTTTAACACGCATTTTAATCTAATAAATAATATAACCAATGTCTCAATATGAATCCCAGCAATTATTTTAACACAAGCCCGAATACCGAATTTTTCTGGATAAAAGTGAGCTTTCAAATAAGTAAACGATTAATCATTTATAGTTAAGAAAATTCCTTAAATTGAGTTATTACTATTTCAAAATTGATTAAATGCTCAGCAAATTTTTTGAAAAAATCGGTGAGAGGGTTTTAAACTTTCTGAGTGAACTTGGAGAAGTTACGATGCTCCTGATCGATTCTGTGAAAAGCCTTCGCTATCTGCCAAAGAGTAAACGCATTGTTCTTTACCAGATGGAACATATAGGTGTAGGCTCGCTTCCACTGGTTCTGATAATTGCCATATTTACAGGAGCGGTAGCTGCCTGGCAGGCTGCCTATCAGTTAAAGGGAGTTGCACCTATGTCTTTACTCGGTGGAACAACAAGTCGTGCTATAATTACAGAACTGGGACCTGTACTAACGGGGATTGTTATAGCAGGCAGAGTTGGTGCATCCATTGCCGCGGAGCTTGGAACTATGAAAGTAACCGAACAAATTGATGCGCTTGAGATCATGGCAATTCAGCCTGTAAGATTTCTTGCAATGCCACGTATAGTTGCCTCTGTTTTTATGATGCCGGTTCTGGTTGTTCTTGCAAATGCAATTTCTGTTTTCGGTGCTTACCTTGTATCGAGATATTTTATTGGTATTTCATTCGCAGTGTTTTTTACATCGGTGAAGAAGTTTTTTATTTTCTCCGATTTTACCGCAGGACTTTTTAAAACGGTTGTGTTCGGTGGTGTTACAGCTTTGCTTGGATGCCACATTGGGTTTCATACTTCCGGTGGTGCTGAAGGAGTTGGTCAGGCAACAATTCGTTCTTTCGTGATGTCAGCAGCTATGATCCTGATACTGGACTATTTCCTCTGGATGCTTATCTTCTGAAAATTTTCAATCCAAATTCACATAATTAAATTATCATTAACAATTGCCTGCATGCAAGCATGCAACAAAGAATCACTTTAAAATGAAGCCAAAATTTAGTAAATATGTAAATCGTTTAACTCAATAAACAGGGTGTAATTATGGAAGCAATAAACTATCAGGTTAAAGAAAGAAACGAAGAAATAAAACTGCCGGAAAGCCTCGGATTCGGCAAATACTTTACCGATCATGTTTTCGAAATGGATTACTCAAAAGAGAAAGGCTGGTACAATCCGACTATTAAACCTCTTGCAGATATTCTTATGCACCCGGCTACTATGTTTATTCATTACGGTCAGGCAATCTTTGAAGGATTAAAAGCATTTAAAACAGAAAATGGAGATGTTGTTCTGTTCAGACCTGATCAGCATATAAAACGGTTGAATAATTCCGCAAAAAGAATTTGCATTCCAGCTGTTGATGAAGAATTTGTTCTTGAAGCATTAAAAGAATTAGTAAATATAGATCGCGATTGGGTTCCTTCTAAAAAAGGAGAATCTTTGTATGTTCGTCCTTTCGTTTACGGAAGCAATCCTTTCCTTGGAGTAAGCCCCGCTAATACTTATAAACTGGTTATTCTTCTTTCGCCTGTTGGTGCATATTATCCGGAAGGATTTAAACCTGTTAAAATTCTTGTGCAGGATGATTATGTTCGTGCAGTCCGTAAAGGCTTGGGCGAATGTAAAACTCCCGCAAATTATGCAGCCAGTTTATTAGCAGGTGAAAAAGCTAAAGAAAAAGGATTTACCCAGGTTCTCTGGCTTGATGGTGTTAAACAGAAAAACATTGAAGAAGTTGGTACGATGAATATCTTCATTAATCTGAAGGATGAAGTTGTTACACCTAAACTTAACGGAAGCATCTTACCCGGAATTACGAGGAAAACTGTAATTCAGCTTCTTAAAGAATGGAATATGAATGTTGTTGAAAGAGATATAAGCGTTGATGAAGTAATACAAAAATACGATTCCGGTGAACTGCTTGGTATCTTTGGAACAGGTACGGCTGCCGTAATCACTTCTGTTGGATGGCTTTCTTTTAAAGATAAGAACATGGTTATCAACGGCGGTGAGCCAGGAAAGCTTGATGTAAAATTGTTTGATGAAATTACCGCTATCCAGTATGGATTAAAACAAGATACACACGGATGGATTCAGAAAGTAGAAAAGAAAGAGGTCGAAGTTAGTTGAGCCGTCTCTTCCGGTTTGTAGTTGCAGTACTCGCTCTTTCAGTTTTAACTTATGCACAGGGGGAGCATAAACCTAAAAACATAATCCTGCTTATCGGGGATGGAATGGGATTAAATGCAGTTGCTGTATCCGCACTTAAAACCACAATTGAACCATTCAAGAAGTTTACTACTGTAGGACTTTCAATTACAAAATCCATAGATGAATTGATTACCGATTCCGGTGCTGCAGCAACAGCAATTTCAACAGGTTACAGAACGAAAAATCATTTCATTGGTGTAGATGTAAACAATAAAATATTGAAAAATTATTTTGAGCTGGCTAAGGAAAAAGGAATGTC
>JAJDNK010000143.1 GCA_022340715.1 bacterium BMS3Abin03
GTACAAGCCGGAGAGGAAGGAATACGTTTTCTGCTTATTTCAGGCAAACCATTGAAAGAACCTGTTGCATGGTACGGACCAATTGTAATGAACACACAGGCAGAACTGCAAAAAGCATTTGAAGAATTACAGAATGGTACATTTATAAAGAAGTAACTTTGATTAGTTTGTTATCTGTTCAGTATTTTTAAAACGGAAATTCTTCTTCATAATCAATTTTCTTATCAAGTATTTCAGCCGGTGGTTTTTCAGCTATCAGATGCTTAGGATTTCCTTCCACGTAGATGGCTTTATACGGCCTAGTCGGGCAGGCAAATTCACACGCGCCGCAACCAATACAATATTCATTCTTGATATCAGGAATATGTAAATTATTTTCATATGGAATCATTCTTACTGCTTTAGTAGGGCAACGCTCCGAACAGGCGCCGCATTCTTTCCTTTCGGTTTCTACGATACAATTTTCCTTAATAAATTTTGATTTGCCTAATTGAGTGAGTTTTTTATCTTCAATTAGAAGTTTCTGAAGCGCACCGGTCGGGCAAACCATCATACATTCCACACACTCGTAATTACAGTAATTAGTTAAATAGTCCATCCTTGGCTGAAGCAAACCTTCTAATCCGTAATGCAAAATTGAAGGCTGCAAAACTTTTGTAGGACAAACAGCAACACATAAATGGCACGCTGTACAGGTTGATGTAAAATGATCGATATTATTTGATCCCGGTGGCGAGACCGGTACATTCTTTTTAATTGGTACCGTGGATTCTTTTTCAGGAATAATCTTTATCTGTGTAAAGCCAAAACTTCCTAATCCTATCACTATGTAATAAAGTTTATTAAGAAATATTCTTCGATCTGCTTTGAACTGAATTGTATTATCAGACACTAAGAGATTTTGTTTATAATAATTAATTGCCGTGGTTGGACATTCTCTGAAGCAATTAAAACAAACCACACACCTCTCAAAATTAATTTCCTTTGATTCAGAATTTATACATTCTGCTTTACATACTGTTTCACAAGCTCCGCAACTTTCACAATCTTCTTCCTTAATCTTAATTTTATATAAAGATACTTTGGATATAAAACCGAGAAATGTTCCAAGAGGGCAAATTGTATTACAAAATAATCTTCCTCTTTTTGAAGCCATCACGATCAGAACAGACAATATTATAACAGAAATTAAAAGACCTGCCAGACTGACTGCCCTAATATCGACAGGATATATTAAATATAAGCCTATAGATTCAAAGACAGATGATAACAGATTATTCAACAAAATAATAACAGGATAAAACAGATTTGTTAAAATTCGTCCAAAATTACTGAAAGGATCTAACAGTCCTATTATGAACATACCAATCAGAGGTATTGATAAAATTGAAAATATAAGAATCGTGTATCTGATCCATTTATGTTCTTCCGACCAATTGAAATAGCTTACGCCAAATAGTTTTTGTGAAACCCTTGAAATAAAATCCTGAAGCGTTCCTAATGGACAAACAGAAGAGCAATAGACTCTGCCAAAAAATAGTACCGATAACAATATAACTAAAAAACCAACCGCTGAGATTGTAAGTGTATTAACAAATTTTGTAAGGGATGGAATAAATTGAAGCCATAAAACATATTCATAAAGAGTCGATGGAATTACATTAATGTAATCAAGGAAAATCAGCGAGATGGTAAAGAAGAAAAGGAGGGCAACAATAACACGAATTTTTTTAAGTTTAGTCAAAGGCTACATTCAGAGGATTATCCTGTTGATATTCAATTTACTTAAATCTATTTCACCTATTTTCATGTCAGAGGCATATTTAATGTATTCAATATCTTGTGGATCACGACCAAATAATTTTGCGGCGGCGGCATCTGCGGCAACTATATCGGTTGAGATTATCTGGGATTTCATATTTACCACATCTGATTTGGAAACACCGCGGGGTCCGTTTTTCATCATCACAGAATAAGCATCTACTATATTCAAGTCGGGCTTCCTGAAAGAAGGAAAATCCGCAATACACTGATTCAAATCATTTCTATGCCAGTATCCCCTGTCCCATACAATTCCCATTAAGTTTTTCATAGAAATTGTTAAATCGGTTGAGTTGTGACTTTTTAAAACAGGTACATTAATAAATACATCGCACTCCAAAATTAATTCGTGAACTTTGGATTCTTTAAGTCTCTTCCCTTTTGATATGCTGACTTGCTGATAATATTTTTCACTATTGCCCGGCACTATTTTACCACCTGCATCTTTAACAGACCTTTCAATACCGCTGTTTGAATAGCAACTATTCCAGCTATCACAGGTGTGATCAAATACATAAACATCTTTTGCCCCGGCATCAAGACAATGCTTTATTATTCTGTTAACCAATAAAGGATTTGTATTAGCAGCACGCTCAGGTATAACATCCCAGCCAATATTAGGTTTTACAACTACAGTATTCCCTTTTTGTACAAATGTTTTCATACCTCCCAAAGATTCAATAGCCTTGTCGAACATTACATCAGGTTCGCCGCCTTTTATAGCTACAAGATCATATTTATCCGGTGGAAAGGCTAACAAATTTGGAATTTTACCAAAGAGAAGAGAGGTTGTAGTTAATACTCCCGCTTTAAAACTTTTATTAAAAAATTCCCTTCTTTTCATATAAAAGATAATGGTTGAGAATTAATAGCGTTATAAAAATAGCGAAAACAAATCTAAATTTCATTGGTATGGAAGTAATAAAATAAATGAAATAGGACTAAATAAAACTCATATCTTTTTTGTCTGAATATTATAAATAATAACAATTTCACTGCAAATGAATTCTTAAAAAGCATTGGTATTTTTTTCAGAATTTATATATAACTCCAACATTTACGATAAGAGATGATAGTGATACACCATTTGCTGCACTAATTTCATCTGCCAATTTTACATTGTATAAAAGCATATATCTAAATTTGAATGAGAAATCCATTCCGACGTTTCCAGAGATATAAAGTCTTGTTCCTGCACAGCCGGATAATGACAACAAATTATTTTTTATATCTCCTACAGTTGTCATACCAGCTAGTCCGATTTTAAGGAACGGTGAAATTTTATCAGTTTGATTTCCTATAGGAAATAGAATTCCCTCCGCCTCAATATAAATCGCTGTGTAGGAATAAATATCGTTACGAGCCTGTGTCAAACCAGGATCAACCTGTTCCTTAATTGAAAATTTTGCAGGAAATATTCCTAAGTTCGCCTGCAATCCAAAATAATCCTTTGATAATTCGAGTCCACCTAAAAAACTATAACTCTCTTCATAGGTCCCTGTTATTCTTCCTGTAAATGAACCACCATTTCCCAGAATGTATGGATGGGTATATTCCCAATCTTTTGTAGATAAAGAATAACCGGAATTAAGGTGAAGTATTGTACTCCATGTTTTATTAATGTTTTCTTGTGCGGTAAGGCTTATTGTGGAAATTAAACACAATAGATAAACTGCATTATTTTTCATAAAACTCTCCTGATTCAGAATAAAAAATAATTTAGTTATATAGTTTTTATAATATTAGACACCTTTTAAAAATTGTTCAAACCACTGAATTGCCCCAACTATTGCAATAGGACCGGAATTTTCGTGATTACCCCCTGGGATGGTTGTTAACAGAATATTTGTGCCTCCGTTTGATTTTAACTTTTCAACCGCAGTTAATGCATTTTGATATGGAGAAATATCATCTTCATCGCCATGGAAAAAATTGATTGGTGCCTGAGGAATCCAATCAAGCAATGTGTTTTCCTGCATCGCTTCAATAAAAGCATGTTCATTTCCATTCCGCACGTTATTAATAAAAGTGGAATCCATAAGTTCTGAGAATGTTGACGGTAGTTGATTTACAACTTCACCAAATGTTTTTGATCCGTCAAATAAATTTTTGACAATTGAGGAATAAGGCGCATTAAAGAAATCATCCAGACGATTCCATCCGTAAATGTCGTTATAAGCGGTTAAAAGAAAGGCTATATAGGCTGTGTGATTATATTGACCTGTCTGAAAAAGTGTTTGCATCATACCATATAAATCATAAGGTCCCGCCATAGGAGCAACGGCAGTTAAATTAAATTCTTGAGCATAGTTCAATTCAATCTTTCTTTGAGCAACTAATGTTACATAACCTCCTTCTGAATATCCTGTCAGGAAAATCCTTCCATCCAGTGTTATTTGATGCTGGGAGCTATAAGTTTTACCCGCCCGCATCAAATCAATTACACAGGGCACCAGCGATTCTGCATGGGTATAAGGATGCATAACATTTGACACCCCAAAACCCGGGTAATCAGGAACAATAACCAGATAACCTATAGATGCCATAATTAATCCAATAATTCCTTCCGTTGAGTTTACTGGTGAAACTGATGCTACTAAGTCATCCTTGGTTTGAGTTCCGTGCTGAATGCTTACTAATGATAAATTGTTTACACCCTGAGGAATAAAAATAGCTCCGGATGCAATAGTACGATTACCATCTCCATCTGTGGTATAGTAATTTATTGAAATCGTCCTAACAGAATAATTTAATGTGATCCAATTCGTCATATTCCCTTCTGCAAGTAATTGCTGTATATCATTTACTCTCATAGTACCAAGATTATTTGATTGAATAATTTCACCCCTTTCGTGTACTGTTGGAGAAACCAGATCAATATTATTTTCTTTATTGCATGCTTGAAAATTTATTAGAAGGAAGCAGATTATGATTAGATTAAAAATTAATTTTAAGATCATTTTGCGGTACATAATTCCACCTGTTATTTATAGTTATGGGAGAAATAAAAATTCTAAAGAACTATAGAACTCCAAATTCATTTTCTGTCAAAACTCAAACTCAATCCCAAACGCAGTTATTCTGTCGAATTGCTTATACGTTACAGGGATATCACTACCGGCAGACCAACCGTAGTGTGAAGGATTTCTCCTGTTAAAAACATTCCACATATAAATGTAAGCGATTAGGTTT
>JAJDNK010000172.1 GCA_022340715.1 bacterium BMS3Abin03
TTCCAAAAAAAATGAAATAACAAATGATTGGGTAATAGATAGTACTTAAAGAAAACTTTTATAATCTTTTTTAAGTTCGTTCATACTCTTTGGATCCCCAATAATTGTAAGACGATCACCTTCCATAATTTTTGTACTACCCGTTGGAATAATTGTCTGTCCCTGTCTTCTTAACATAGCAACCAGGCAACCCCGTGGAAATTTTATTTCTTTAAATGATTTATCTATAAGTGAAGCCGTTTCATTTTCTCTGTTTACACTAAGAGACAGACACCGATCTTCATGAATTAGTGCTTCCTTCAGTTCCTGTTCATCTTTAGCCGATGTCCATTCCTCCTCAAATGAGTCATCCTCAACTCTGCCTGCAATCTGTGCTAAAATTCTTAAATGCTGTGTCGGATCTTTTTCAGGACTAACTAAAAAGAAAACCGCAAGAATAACCTGTTCTTCTTCCTCAAAATCCGTAAGCGGATTTTTGAATTTTATATGAACTCCGTTTTTTGCACGAACAATGACCATCTCTGCCTGGGTTAATCCTCCTAATCTCAAATGAGGTAAAGCTATTCCATGTATTACAGGCGTAGCACCTATCCTGGTTCCTTCCAGAAAAAGTTTTTCAATGTCCGTAACACTTTGCTGAACAAACTGGGAAATCCAAGCCGCTGCCGGTTTAACAACCTCCGCAAAATCTGATTTATCAGATAAATCAATTACATGACTTCTCATTACTATTTCATCAAAAGGATCGGACTCCCTTAAACCTTTTTCTTTTAGAATTCCTCTTAGTTCTGTATCCAATCCGGTATAACGCAGTCTTCCTAATCTCTCAAAGAGATGATAAATTGCTCCCGTACGAACAACCCTTAATCTTCCATATGACCAATACCAGATTATGCCAATCGCAATTAGTCCGAAGCTAAATAATAATGGCATCAATCCCATTTCTATAATTAGAAAGAATGGCAGGATAATTCCAATTAATTGCATCCAGGGATATAATGGAGATTTAAAGCCCGGGTCATACGCTTCAATTTTGCTTTCCCTGATAATGATTACCGCTAAGCAAATGAATGCGAAAACCATAAGTTGAAATGCACTTGCAAGTTTCGCTATTCCGGTTGGATCTAAAAATAGAAGAATTATAACAATCGTTCCGACGGTAACCAGTATTGCAAATATAGGAGTGCCCCATTTGCTGAGTTTTAAAAAGAAGCGCGGCAGAAGATGGTCACGGCCCAAGGCAAGCGGATATCTCGATGCACTAAGTGTACCGCCATTTGCTACAGATATGAAGGCAAACAGAGCTGCTATGGAAAATATAAGTACTCCCCCTTGACCAAATATGTATTCACCTGCTGTTGCAACTGGAGTTAGATCACCCATAAAATGTTCAATCGGAATTACCCCGGTCATTATTATTGTACCTAATATATAAATGAGTAATGCTGTGCCAAGTGCTAAAAAAATCCCAAGAGGTAGATTACGCTCAGGATTTTTAACCTCTTCTGATAAACTTGCAATGTTTGTTAATCCCACATAGCTTATGTATACTAACCCAGACGCTGAAAGAATTGATGACCATCCGGAGGAGAAAAAATTATCAAAATTTGCCTTATTTACCTGGGGTAATCCATTACCAACAAAAACTAACAATAAGAATAGAAGTACGGCAACTAATATCACCTGTAGTCTACCACTCTTTTGGGAACCGAACAGACTGAGCAAACCGAGCACAAGTGCAATCCCTACCGCTACGGGAACTATTTGAATTGACGGAAAAAATAATTTTATATATGCACCCATACCGATTAGAGCAAAAGAAACTTTTAACACCAATGCAGACCATGTGCCTAATCCTCCAACTGTACCTATCATCGGTCCTAAAGTTCTATCAAGAAAATAATAAACCCCACCAGCTCTGGGCATGGCTGTTGCTAACTCAATTATAGAAAACATAGCAGGCACTAATGGAATTACAGCGATCAAGTAAACCAAAGGAACAGCAGGACCAGCTTCGAATGCAGCCAAACCGGGAAGGAGAAAAAATCCGGCACTTAAAGTTGTACCGGTTGCTATAGCGTATACGTGAAAAAGATTTAATTCTTTTTTAAGACTCTTATGGCGTTTATTAATCATAAAATAAATACAATTATAAAGGGATTTTAGTCATGTACTAAGCAACAAATGGTTAATTGATTCCGTGTGCAGCTCACCAACAGAATTGTCTGTTTTTTTGCAACAGTAAAATTGATAATGCAAAGCCACTCTGCTATACCTATTGAAACCGGAATTATAAGAATATCATTAAAAAAAACAGCGGGATAAGCGCTCAAGCCTTCAAAAGAAAAAAAACTTTTCAGAGAAAGTGTAAGCCAGATACCTATTCTTCCTACTGTACCAAGTACAGTTCCCAAAGGCATATCCAGAAAATAATACACTCCACCTGAACGCGGCATTGCAATCGCAAGTTCTACCTTACTCATCATTCCCGGAATGAGGGGAAAGGGAGAAAGAAGGTAAGCAAGAAACATCGGTGAATACATGTAAACAGCGACGATTTCTGGTAGTAAAAATAATCCCCCGTTAATTGTTGCACCCTTTGCCAGGGTAAATACGTCAAAACGCTTTAGCTCTTTTTTAAGCTTATTCTGTTTCTTTTCAAACATGGAGCAAATCTACTTAAAACTGAGATTTGTTGAAAATTCCGTCAGGGTTATATGAATCCATTGATACCTGAAGGATATTTTTGAAAATTAAATATTGTCGAACCAGAGTAGACAGATTCGAGGAATTAGAAATGATTTCGACTATAATACCAATAAAGTCGATATTTCGAAATCATAAACTTTAAGTGTTAAGACGTAACTCGTTTGTTGACATTATATTAGAGTATTTCTATTTTCCTACTCAACAAAATTAACTAGAACAATCTAAGAGGTGATTTTTGAAGTCATTAACCAAAATGACCTTAATTTTAGCAGTGATCGGTTTAGTTGGATTTACAATTGTAGCTAATGAATATGACACGTCCGATTCACTTAATCTCAGCGAGGAATTCAGTCCTATACAGGAAACGGTTTACGGAAATACTTCAAACATCCAGTATAAGGATCTGGGCACCATGAAAGCCTCATGGTATGGTCCACGATTTCATGGCAGAATCACGGCAAACGGCGAAATTTATAACCAAATGGCGTATACTGCGGCCCATAAATCGCTTCCTTTCGGCACATTACTAAGAATTACGAATCCCAGAAACAATAAATCCCTAATCGTAAGAATAAATGACCGTGGTCCATATATACCCGGCAGACAGCTTGATCTTTCAAAAGGAGCTGCCGAAAAGCTTGGTGTATTGTACAGCGGTGTGAAAAAACTTAAGGTTGAAGAAGTATTAATTAGTGGTATAAATAATCCGTTAGTACCCGCTGGCTAACACGATAATATCTGTACTTACAAAACCCGGTAATTATTTACCGGGTTTTTTATTTATGGTAAGGTTATTTTATTCCCTCCGTTTTTTTAATTTAGATAACTGAATTATCCAGGATGTGAAATAAATCACATCCACACAATTTCATTAAAATTCATCAAATAAGAATTAACCTTGATGAAACTAAATCTCGGCTGCGGAAAAGATATAAAAGAAGGATATATTAATCTTGATGTTGTTGATTACGGTGGAAATCGTATTCACGATCTCAATCAATATCCCTATCCTTTTGAAGATAATACTTTCGATGAAGTTTATGCTTCACATATTCTGGAGCATTTGGATAACTTCCACAACGCCGTCACCGAGTTGTACAGAATTATAAAACCAAACGGATTGCTAATAGTCTATGCACCTTTCTTCCTGAATACAAAATACTTCGGTGAGCCTGATCATAAAATTCCGTTTTCAATTCGTACTTTTGATAATTATGAGTTTATCGGAAACCGAAAGCTTAAATTTTATGAGAAGTGGAAACTGAACCATAGAACTAATTACGAAGGCAAAGCACAGTTTGAAGTGATCAAAAAGAAATTTATCACCTCACATTTTGCTGCATTAAAGTGGATGGATTTTATAGTTAACATCGAGCCGGTATTGTACGAAAGATTCTTTGCCGGAATTTTTTCCCCCGAAGAAGTTTATTTTGAATTAAAAATAATTAAGTAGTTTCTTTTTACTGCTTCATCCTGATTCCCTCAACGACAATTAAAAGCCAACCGATGAGAAAGCATATGCCACCAACAGGGGTTATCATCGCAAAAAATTTAACTGCCGATTGTGCATAAATGTACTGTGAGCCTGAAAATAACACTATACCTACTATCATTACATAAGCGCCTTTAAAAAACTTTTCCTTTCCTGAAAAAGCTATAGCAAGTACAGCAACAGAGTGTATTAAATGATAAAGAATCCCGGTTTTGTAAACTTCCAGCATTTCAGGAGAAAGAATATCGGAAAGACGATGCGCCCCGAAAGCTCCGAGAGCCACGCCAACGAATCCAATAAATCCGGCTAAAATAATCAGAACTTTTTGATTACTCATAATTACTTCATCTCCAATTACAAATTCATTTTTACTGCTGATAAAAATTACTAAATTTGACTTCAATTAATAACAATAATCAACCAAAATGAAGAAACTTCAGAAATTAACCTTACCTATATTATTTATTGTAATTATTTTACTGGTATATTTTGTCTACTTCAAACAAGAAGGCAAATTGGGATCATTTTCTGATTTCGATCCAAATAACAGCGCTGTAAAAGATATTAGAGTTACTGTTTTACAAGAGAGGGGAATCAGTAAAACCTCCGATGTCGGTGCGATTTTTTATGCTTCAGATAGAAACACTACAGTTTTACAAATAAATGCAGATCATATACCCCCTGATTTTGAATTTGCCAATGTGGTCATTTTAAAAGGACATCTTAGTCCGGGAAACAGCTTCCACGCACACGATGTTGTGCTTGAATGATAATGAACAAATTTCAACTCGCTTCAAATTATAAACCGTCTGGTGATCAACCGCAGGCAATTAAACAACTTGTCGATGGATTAAAACGCAATGAAAAATTCCAGACTTTACTCGGAGTTACAGGCAGCGGCAAAACCTTCACGATCTCAAATGTAATTAATGAAATCAACAAACCGACTCTGATTATTTCACATAACAAAACGCTGGCGGCGCAACTCTATTCCGAATTCAAATCTTTCTTCCCGAACAATGCTGTAGAATTTTTTATAAGTTATTATGATTATTATCAACCGGAAGCCTACGTTGCAAAGAGTGATCTCTACATTGAAAAGGATTTTTCTGTAAACGAGGAGATTGACCGTCTTCGTTTGAAAGCAACCACAGCACTGATAGAAGGACGTTCAGATGTAATTGTAGTTGCGAGTGTTAGCTGCATTTATGGTATAGGGGCACCGCAGGAGTACGCTAATCAGATTATATTCCTGCACAAAGGAGAAGCTGTAGAAAGGAAAAAACTTCTGCGAAAATTAATAGACATTCATTATGTAAGGAATGATTCGGACTTTTCGCGGGGAACTTTCAGAGCTCGTGGCGATGTAGTGGAAGTTATTCCTGCATATCAATATGAAGAAGCTTTAAGGATCGAATTCTGGGATAACGAAATAGAACGATTATCAGTAATTGATGCTGTAACCGGTGAGGTAATAAGAGAAGTAGAGTCTACTCCAATTTATCCGGCAAAATATTTTCTGACAGATAGAGATAAATTACAAAAAGCCATTCATAGTATTGGAGAAGAACTTAAAGAAAGATTAAATGTTCTAAGGAAAGAAGAAAAATACCTGGAAGCTCAACGCCTGGAACAACGAACCAGATTCGATGTGGAGATGATAAAGGAAATAGGTTATTGTTCCGGTATCGAAAATTATTCAAGGCATATGGATGGAAGGGAGCCCGGGTCACGCCCTTATACTTTATTCGATTATTTCCCCGAAGATTTTCTATTAATAATAGACGAATCCCACGTTACTGTACCCCAGCTACGGGCAATGTACAACGGCGACCGAAGAAGAAAAGAAACGCTTGTTGAATTCGGATTTCGGCTTCCCTCTGCACTCGATAACAGGCCGATGAAATTCGAGGAATTCGAAGCAAAACTCAACCAGGTTATATTTGTTGGAGCTACTCCAAGCGATTATGAGTTAGAAAAGAGCGGTGGAGTTATTGTGGAACAAATTATTCGTCCTACAGGTTTGCTCGATCCAGCAATTGAAATAAGACCGGTAAAAGGACAGATAGATGATCTGATTTCCGAAATTCGTGAGCGCGTAGTAAAAAAAGAAAGAACTCTTGTTACCACTTTAACCAAAAAGATGGCTGAAGATCTTTCCGATTATCTTGATAAGATCGGAATATTGGTAAGATATATTCACAGCGATATTGATTCTTTAGAAAGAGTTGAAATATTACGTGATTTGCGGCTTGGCGAGTTTGATGTTCTGGTAGGAGTCAACCTTCTAAGAGAAGGACTCGATCTTCCCGAGGTTTCGCTGGTTGCAATAATAGATGCAGACAAAGAGGGATTTCTAAGAAGTGAAAAATCGCTTATGCAAACCGCCGGAAGAACAGCAAGAAACGTAAATGGCAAAGTAATTATGTATGCCGACGTAATCACACAATCTATGCAAAAAACAATCAGCGAGACTAATAGACGAAGGAAACTGCAAACAAAGTATAATCAAATACACAATATTACGCCGGTTACAATTTATAAAAGCACAGAAGAGATTTTAAATTCTACATCAATTGCCGATGTAAGAAGAAAGGAAGAAAAAGAAGATTATGGTTTTGCAAAAGTAGCTGAACCGGTTCTTAAGTACATGGATATTGATCAAAAGAAAGATTTGATTGAACAGCTTAGAGAACAAATGCACCAAGCCGCAAAAGATCTTGAGTTTGAAAAAGCAGCTTCTCTGAGAGATGAAATAAAAAAACTTGAAAAATTGGTTAGCTAAACTCCCCCTTCATTCTTAATTACCTTATAATAAAAAGTCTCCCATCAATATAGCTATAGATTAACGTTTAGTTCAGCATAAGCATCCGCTGTTTCGTAAATCCTAACTGAAATATTTTTTAAATTTTCGGGAAGCTTTGCAGAGATTACCTCGCCGGAAATATATTTACAGATATTTTCAACAGTAGATTCGAAATCAACAACAACTTTTTTTGAATTCATGTTTTCCAAAAACTCAAGGATAATTTTATCATCATTCTTAACCATAAAAGCATGATCGAGTTTTTCTACAATTGGATTGATCATCTTTTCAACATCATAAAAGTCTATCACCATTTCAGATTCGTTTAACTCGCCATCAAATTCCACAATCATTTTGTACGAGTGCCCGTGAATGTTTTTGCATAAACCAAAATGTTCCGGTAATCTATGACCCATTTCCCAATGAAATTCTTTTGCTACTTTCATTAGACTCCTTTAGTTTCCGGGTGCCAGATATATTTATGCATCTGAAGTTGAAACCTGACATTGAGCTTATCTTCGAGAATCCAGTTTACAAGAGTAATAGGTTCCAGCTCGCCAAAAACAACAGAGAAAAGAATTGAGCATTTTCCCATAAGATCATATTTAACAATGATGCCTTTTGCCCAGTCATAATCCTCACGGTTGCCGATTACAAACTTTAATTCATCAGAGCTTTTCAGATAATTTACATTTTCATAAATATTCTTCTTTAACATTCCACTGGAAGGACATTTCAAATCCATTATTATTTTTACTCTCTCATCCACATTTTCAATCGAAAGACTGCCGCCCGTTTCCAGCATTGCATCAAATCCTTCATCACAAAGACGTTTCATTAACGGAAAACTTTCCTCCTGGAAAAGCGGTTCTCCGCCTGTTACTTCTACGAGTTTATATCCGAATTTCTTTACTTCCCCGATAATTTCTTCTACCGTTTTCTCTTTGCCTTCGTAAAATGCATATTCCGTATCGCAGTAAGTGCATCGCAAATTACAGTAAGTTAAACGGACAAAAACACACGGCAAACCCGCCGAAGTACTTTCGCCCTGCACAGAATAATATATTTCGTTTACTTTAAGCATCTATTCCTTTATTTTCACAAAGGTTACACAAAATGTCATTCTGGCGATCCCCGACTTTGTCGGGGGAGTCCAGAATCTTTAACAATGATGGTTTTTCAGATTCCGGACAAGCCGGAATGACAGCATTCGGTAATTCTATGTAACTCCTGTTATTTTATATAAAAGCCTGTTTTGTAAACAAAATTAACAAACTACTGTTTGATATGGAACTCATAATTCAATATATTTTCACCTCAAATTTTGAAAAATTAAAGGAAAAAGGTAAACGATAAATGGCATCTCATAAATCAGCCGAAAAGAGAATTAGATCTACGGAAAGAAAAAAAGATAGAAATAAAATAATCTCTTCACAGATTAAGACTAAAGTTAAAAATATTCTGAACACTACGGATAAAGAAAAGGCAGAAAAGAATTATAAAGAAGTTGTTGCTTTGTTAGACAGAAGCGCTGTTAGGGGAAGAATTCATAAAAATACTGCTTCACGGAAGAAAGCCAGATTAACAAAACACTTAAACAATTTGAAACCTGCCGAAACTAAGAAATAAGTTGAACAAGTTTTAACTAAAATGAAAAGGCTCTTCAGGAATGGAGAGCCTTTTTTAGTTTAAATTATTCAATTGAAAATCCACCTTCGGTTTTTGGTATAAAATACCTCACCGGTTGAATTTCCCCTTTTTCATTTTTTACTGCTTTAACTTTCCTTTTAACGAGTACACTATGTTCTATTAAAAGACCATCTTCAATTTTACAGCCGAAAATATACGAGGTGCCTTTAATCAAAACATTTTCACCAATTCTAAGCGGGAATTCATCGTTGCCGGTTAAGTTAACACTGGATTCGATTTGTGAGTTATCGCCGATAACTATGTTACCTTTAATTATATCTCCCCATAAAATCTGCACATTGTTTCCGATTTTCAGCGTTTGGTTCGGGAAACATGAAAGATGTACATTCGGGGCAACTGTAACATTTTTACCAAACACAACATTGCCGTCTATAAAAACATTCTTTCGTATTTTCAAATTCAAATTCAGTTTAACGTTCCTGCCTATATAAACACCTTTGCCAATGTTAATATCCAGGAACTTATTTCGTTTATCCATATCAAGTATATCTTCAACAACTTTTTGATGAATGAAGAAATCATCCGGGTCATCAATCTCAATAATATCCTTCAACCTTTCATATACTTTTCTTCGCGCAATCGATTGCATTTCTTTCAGAACGGATTTATTGTTAAATCCCATTACTACGTATTGCTCTTCCGGACTAACTGCTGAAACGGAATAGCCATTCTTATTGAACATTTCTATCAGGTCGGTTATATAAATTTCATTCTGTACGTTATCGCTCGATATTTTATTTATAAGCTTAACAAGGGGTTTATACCTGAAAGCATACACACCCGAGTTGAATTCGTTTTTATTAATTAATTCCTCTTTTAGATAAGAATATTTTTTACCATTGAGCTTGATGACGTACGGTTTGTTTCCTTTTAGAGCAAGGATATCCTTATGCTCCATTATCCTGATTACTTTACCTTTATCTTTACCCGAAGATTTTCCTTCGGCATCTTTCTCTTTAGCCCTTATGATTCTTCCGTAATTATTGTCTTCAGCTTTTCCTTCAAATATTCCGGTTAAAACCATCATATCAGATTTAGATTTCTTAAATTCTCTTCTAAACCTTGCTACTGTTTCTTTATTGATTAATCCCATATCGCCGGGAAAAACATATACAATTCCATCTTTTAAATTCTTAATATTCTTCAGGGCTACCTGTACAGCGTGTCCGGTCCCGTTCTGTTCTGCCTGGTAAGCAAATGAGTTATATTTCACTTTTCCGAGAACGTTCATTACATCAACAGCTTTTATTCCAACAACTATTACGGTGTTTATGTTTTTTACTGCATCGATGCAGGCTTCGTAAACACGCTGAACCGTTGGCACACCCCAGATCTTATGAAGCATTTTCGATCTGTTCGATTTTATTCTTTTACCGTGTCCGGCAGCAAGAATAATAG
>JAJDNK010000194.1 GCA_022340715.1 bacterium BMS3Abin03
TTGACGATATCACATCAATTGCTAATTACTTAACAGATATTGTTGGCGATCCTTCAATTTCTATTGATGTTAAGGAAGATTTAATCTGGCACATTAAAGAAGCAGCATTCAAGATTGCCGATTATGCAATTAAGGAAGCAATGGAAGATGGAGCTTGTCAGGTATCGAATTGTGATGAATTGGAGAAGAATGCTTTGGCGGAATTAGGTAAAGGTCTCCGCGGTTATGAGGATGATTTATTCGTAAATTCTGTCAACCACTATACGAATGCCTGGAAAATTGCACAAAATATGTTAGGCAATGATTATAAGAAAATAGCTACTTCTGTCAGGACAGAAATACCGGATAAATATATGATTACGCAAAATTATCCAAATCCGTTTAATCCAACTACTCAAATAAAATTTGGATTACCTGAAGCTAAGCAGGTGAAGTTACAAATATTTGATATACTTGGTAATTTAGTAACTACTCTAGTAGATGGACCAATGGAAGCCGGATATCACAACGTCAATTGGAATGCCAGTGGATATGCCAGCGGCGTTTATTTTTACAGGATTAGCAGTGGTAATTTTATTAAGACAATGAAACTTATGCTACTTAAATAAGCAATGAATAAACCCGGCTAAAAGCCGGGTTTTTATTTAACTTAAAATATTTTTTAGTAGATTTAGTTGATGTTAGCCTTATAAAAAATAATCTCTTTAATATGTATGAAATATTTTAAGTTAAAATTTATAATAATTCTTCACTTTGCATTTTTAACTGCACTTCTTCCTCAGAATCAAATTCGATTTCATCATCTAAATGTTGAAGATGGATTGTCTCAAAGTGTTGTAACTTGCATCCTTCAGGATGACAATGGTTTTATGTGGTTTGGGACCCAGGATGGATTGAACAGATACGACGGTTATAATTTCAAAGTTTTCCGAAGCAACCCGCAAGATTCAAATTCCTTAAAAGATAATTTTATTTTCTCAATTTATCAAAGTAATGACGGACCATTATATATTGAAACTCAACAGGGAAATTTTCATCGTTACAATCCTTTAGCTGAATCATTTACATTGGTAGATAAAGACAGTGTGGATTTATTTAATACACGCTACAGTTCAATAACCGCATTATATTTAGATCCTAAAGGTATAATATGGAGCGGTGGTGGTAGTCGTAAAACCGGATTAATCAGAAAAAATAAAAATACCGGGGAAATTACCACATTCAAACATGATTCTCTAGATTACAATAGTTTAAGCAGCGACAGAATTTACTCAATATTTAGAGACCGTGATGGCAAATTGTGGGTCGGTACGTATAATGGTCTCGACATATTAAATGAAGAGACTGGTGAATTTACTCACTTCAAAGATATTACTGATAATAATAATAAACTTTCCAGTAGCTGGGTATGGCCGATTTATCAGGATGATAAAGGAATAATGTGGTTTGGAACTGTAAATGGTGGACTTAACAGATTTAATCCTAAAACAAAAACCGTCAGTTACTATAAAAATATTGCTACAGATCCTGCTAGTTTGAGTCACAACTATATCTTTTCTATTTATGAAGATAAAAGCGGAGTAATTTGGATTGGAACAAATGCCGGGGGAATAAATTATTTCAGTCCATCCAAATTGGTTTTTGAACATTTCAAAAATGATCCAAATAATCCAAATAGTCTTTCAAGTAACGAAGTTTTGTCAGCTTTAGTGGATAAGAGCGGAACATATTGGATAGGAACCCGGAATGGTGGATTGAATAAATTTAATTATCAGCGCAAAGTGTTTAATATTATAACTCATAATCCGGATAATATTAATAGCATTAGTAGTAATTCAATTCAGACATTGTTTCAGGATAGTAAAGGAATAATCTGGATAGGCACCCCGGGTAATGGACTTGATGCATACAATCCTAAGAATGGTAAATTCACTCATTACGTCTCTGATCCCTCAAATGAAAATTCAATTACTGACAATCGTATATATAGTCTGGCAGAAGATAAGAGTGGTATTATCTGGATTGGGACATACAATGGTGGACTTAATAGATTAAATCCGGCAACCGGACAAATTAAAAGTTATCAGTTCAATGCAAATGATTCCTCATCAATCAGTTCAAACGCAACCTGGTCTATAGCATTTGATAATACAGGTAAGCTCTGGATTGGAACATTTGGAGGCGGTGTAAATGTTTTTGATCCTATAAAAGAGAAATTTCAAAGAATTCAATTTAATCCAAATGATTCAACCGGATTGCCAGACAATAATATCATCAGGGTATTTAAAGATAGCAAAGGAAATATCTGGATAGGGACAACAAAGGGATTAAGCAAATATTTAGGTAACTATAAAAGATTCAAGAATTATAACTCAGATGATGGATTACCAAACGATTTTATTTATGGTATACTCGAGGATGAAAAAGGCAATCTATGGTTAAGCACCAATGACGGTTTATCAAAATTTAATCCCGTTGAGGAAACCTTTAAAAATTTCTATGCAAATGATGGGTTACAGGGAAATGAATTTAATCAAAACGCTTTTGCGAAAGATAAAAGAACAGGTCTTCTGGTATTCGGGGGATTAAATGGGTTTAATATTTTTCATCCGGACAGCATTAAGGATAATAATTATATACCTCCAATAGTTCTGACTGATTTTATCAGATATAATACAGACGATGAGGAAGGAAAACCAATTATTGAAAAAGGAATTTCAGCAAGAGATAGCATCTTGCTAACATATAAAGATAATATTGTAACTCTGGGATTTTCCGCTTTAAGTTTTTTCAATAACTCAGAAAATCAGTACAGGTATAAACTGGAAGGATTTAATGATAACTGGATACAACTTGGACATAATCATTCTGTGACATTCACAAATCTATCCCCGGGAGATTATAATTTATTTGTAACCGGCTCAAACAATGATGGTGTGTGGAACCAAAAAGGGAAAACTCTATATGTAGAAGTAACACCTCCCTGGTGGCGAACAAATATTGCTTACGGAATATACATCATTTCGTTTCTGGGTATACTTTACGGATTAAGAAGATTTGAATTGAATCGGCGTGAACAAAAAGCCAGGTTCCGCGAAAATCAATTAAGATTAAAAGCTACAGAAGCAGAAAAACGTGCTATCGAAGTCGAGAACGAACGAAAAACCAAAGAGCTTGAAGAAGCAAGACAACTTCAGTTATCAATGTTGCCGAAAGAGGTTCCAAAACTTCCTCATCTTGAAATCGCAGCCTTTATGAGAACAGCAACTGAAGTAGGTGGAGATTATTACGATTTTCTGGTTCAGGAGAATGGTATGCTGAATGTTGGATTCGGTGATGCAACAGGACACGGATTACAAGCCGGTACGATGGTTACCTTGATGAAAGGATTTTTTACTTCGGATGCTGCTAAACTTGAACTTCAGGAATTTATGAATCATTGTACAAATATGATCAAAGAAATTAAGCTGGGTAGAATCCTGATGTCTTTCAGTTTACTCAGAATTCACGATCATAAGCTGACTGTAACAAGTGCGGGAATGCCACCCATATATTTTTATGACAAAGAAAAAAATGAAACAGAAGAAATTCTAATTCAGGGAATGCCATTGGGAGCAATGAGAAAATTTGCTTACAAAACCGTTGAGAGAGAATTAAAAAGCGGCGATACAATTTTATTGCTAACTGATGGTTTACCTGAACAAATGAATAAGAATGAAGAAATGTTTGATTACCCGCGTGTAAAAAACAGTTTTAATGAACTCGCCCAAAATAAACCGGATGAAATAATAAAAAGCTTAACTAAGCTTGGTGATGATTGGATGAATAATTCGGTGCAGGCTGATGATATTTCGTTTGTTGTGATAAAGGTTATATAACATTACATGATTTCAATTGTATTTTCTTTAAACTTTAATTAATAATAAATTTCAAACAACAATAAAATCATTTTTAATGGACCAAAATCTTAAACTTGAAATCAACCTCCCCAATGTTCCTGAAATTGAATTAGTTGCAATTGAAGGATTGGAGAGAATGGGAAAGCATCTCGGCATTCCTGATGATAAAATAGGGGAAGCAAGACTCGTTGTAACAGAAGCTATAATCAATGCACTTGAACATACGGGCAACAACAATCCTTCGGTAAAAGTAGAATTTGAAATGACCAAGGAAAAGTTAATCATTCTCGTAACTGATTCAGGTAAAGGATTTAATCCTGATGAAGTAGAAGAACCGGATATTAAAAAGAAAATTGAAGATAAAAATAAGCGCGGCTGGGGATTAAAATTAATGAAATCTATGTCCGATGATTTAATAATTGAATCCAAACCAACCGGGACTAAAATTTCTATAATAAAAAATTTAAGTTAAGGGAGAGTAAGATGAGTACCGATTTTAATATCGTTTCTGAAATACACAACGATACATTAGTAATGAAAACCGATGGTTATATTAATAACACAGGCGGAGAACAAATTGTTCTTGAATTTTCCAAGCATGTTAGTAACATTAATAAGGTAGTATTAGACCTGGCTAAATCTAAAGTCGTTAATTCGATCGGTATTTCTTATCTGCTCGAAATGGTTGAGACATTAAATCAGAACGACGGCAAATTATATTTTACAAATCTTGACCCCACGATTGAAAAAACATTTAAGATTATGGGCCTGTTTCAATTTGCTGAAAAAGTCGATTCAATTGATTCCGTTCTTAAATGAATATCATAGATCGTTTAATACAATATTTTTTGTCAGGTATTATTTATAGTTAAGTACATTGAAACAAAATCAATTAGTTGAAAAACTTTCACTTCAGGCAGAATCCTTCCAGGAAGGATTTGAAACTCTCATCAAATGCGGGAACTTTGAAGAAATAACAAAAAATTTCTGGCATATTTTAAGAGGAAGCTTCCTCGTAACCAACATTATTTTAATTCATAAATCCTCGTTGGATTCAGAATGGAAATTAGCAAAATCCGAAGTTGAAATTAAAAAATCCGATTTGGCATTCCTTTCTAAAAAGGATCAACTGACAATTAAATATTACGAGAAGAAAAAATTCGAAGTTTCTGTTGTTCTTCCATTATCCGATAGTTCGTACCTGGGAATTCTCTTGGGTCATAAACTGGATAACAGCGGTTTTTCTGTTTTTGATAAAATCACTTTGCAGATTCTTCTGCAGGTGTTTTCAAGTGCATACGACTCATTCTTAAATCAACGAAAAGAAAAAAAATTAGTATTTGATCTGAATGAGAAAATCCTGCAGCTCAATAATTTAATCGATACCGGGATAGAACTTTCCAGGTTAGAAAAACAAAATGTTTTATTTGAACTTGCTCTAGAACGGATTGCATCAATCACTAATGCTTCATCTGCATTAATAATTATAAAAGACAAAGAAAACAAGAAAGTAACAGATCAAATAACTTTCCCGGGTAAAATATCCACAAACAAAATTCTTAGAAGCAAATTAAAGATCGAATCCTCTTTTGAGTTTAACAAAAAGTTGTATCAATTCGTTCTTTCGGAAAAAGAAGCACGCAAAGGTACTACTTCATTTTCAGATCTGGATGAAATGCTTTTGCAGGCTATTGCCAGACAGGTTCAGGCTTCAATTGAGAATGAGTTTTTACTAAAGCAATCTATTGAAAAAGAGCGAATTCAAAAAGAAATGAGTCTTGCTGCTTCCATTCAACAAAAAATTATTCCTGAGAAGCTTCCTCAAATAGTTGGTTATGAATTAGCAGGAATAAATATCCCCTCAAGAGATGTTGGCGGTGATTATTATGATAGCATTGATTTAGGTGAAGGTAAATACGCTCTTATTATGGCCGATGTATCCGGTAAAGGTATTTCAGCAGCCTTGCTGGTAAGCACTCTTAATGCGGCTTTATATTCTTACTTAGAATTCAATCTTCCGACGACTGATCTTGCAGAAAAACTTAACAAGCTTATTTACAAATCTTCTCCACCCGATAAATACATTACGTTTTTTGCAGCAATCTTAGATTCAAACTCAGGTGAACTGGATATTGTTAACGCGGGACACAATCCGGGTTTGTTATTAAGAAAAGATGCAACTCTCGAAAACATTGAAGCAGGAGGGACTGGTTTGGGTATGCTCGATTTTGGATTTCCGTATACAGGACAAAGACTAACTTTAAATCAGGGAGACAAATTGTTCTTGTATACAGATGGAATTCCCGAAGCAATGAATATTACTGAGGAAGAATATTCAGATGAAAGAATGATAGAATTCCTAAGAAATAATTCGGATTTGGTTCCCGAAGAATTTATTTCTTCAATTGTTAATGATATAAAAAAGCATGTTGGTGAGGCAGAACAAAGTGATGATATAACCTGCCTTTTCTTAAAAAGGAATTAATATTACTGTAATCCAAACCGGTTCTTTTCTCCCGGCTACCCGGCCAGTAATTCATATTTTACAGCTACAATTACAAACCACTAATAATATTTTTCTTGATTATGTTGGTTCGTATGCTTTTATTACGTAACCATTATTAATAAAACAGGGAAGACAATGAAATATACTTTTATGATTATCCTAACCGCACTGTTATTATTATCCGGTTGTGATAATGATCCTGTTTCAAGCAACGAATATGAATATGAAGAACAGGAATTCAACACAATTGATTTAACCGCACAAACTGAACTCATCGTTGAAAATACAAACGGCAGCATTACAATCCTCGATTCGGATACAGCTAAAACAATTCAGGTTGAAATAAGAAAAAAGGTACGAAGTAAAATAAGTGAGCGTGATGCTAAGTCTCATATATCGGATATAAATGTTTCACCCCTATCAGGTTTAAGCAGTGTCCGGCTGTCGGTCAACAATCCTTCAAGTGATGACCGGGACTATGAAATTAACATTGAAATTATTCTCCCGAAAAATTTTAATTACGATCTGGCGCTCGGCAATGGAACAATTAATATAACTTCAGAAACGAAGAATATAAATCTTAGTCTTGGTAATGGAACCGTGGAAGCGGACCTGGTTTTAGCAGACAATTGTGAAGCGGGAGTAACAGTTGGCAACGGTACTATCAACTTTAAGGTACCGAATAATACAAACGCAATGTTCGTTGCTTCAGTTGGAAACGGAAGCATAGTAAATAACGGATTATCGTTTCAGAATCAACAAACTACAAGCAGAACTTTTTCAGGCAGACTCGGAAATGGAAATGGAAGTATTGTGCTAAGTTTAGGAAATGGTACTATTACTATGTTAGGGAATTAATATTCATTACTAAATCATTTTCCAAATAACTATTTGTGACAATCATACAGTATTAATAATTAACAAGAAAAAATAACGTTCCTTAAAAGAAATTTATCCTGGGACAGGAAATTTTAATCTACGGACTATATAAAACTCCTTCCTTTTATAACTTACATCTCCCCTTTATCATTAAAAATTAATTTAAGAGTAACAACAGAATTTTTTCTAACGTCATAATCTTAAAGTTAATACTCTAAATACTTTTTAGTTAAAATGCAATTATTAAAAATGAGAAAGGGTAAAAAATGTTTGGTAAAAAATTCTTACTCAATATAATAACATTCATCTTCCTCGTAATTGTTGCCTGCTCGGATGAAAGTGATCAAATTACCAAATCTCAAGACAGTATTAGCACTGAGGATATAATTGGCACCTGGCAGTTAAGGGAAATCAAATATCCATCAGGTGAAAATGAGATTACGGTATTGCCGGAAAATGAGGGAATATCAATGACGCTGAAATTTTTTGATACAAAAACAGGACA
>JAJDNK010000221.1 GCA_022340715.1 bacterium BMS3Abin03
CTTAACGGCAATAAATGAGTTCCCCCAGAAAATAACCGCAATAAGAATCAGAAAATATTTAAAGTAATTAGTCTTCAAAAAGGAAAGATATATCGATTTAGAAAATCACTTAGACTTCTTTGTCTTTCTTGCGGAGGAATAATTTTTAAGATCGTAATTAATTGTTCTGTCAGGCATTTTTAGTTTCACAATTACAACATCCGCATCAGTGTAAAACTTCGTAGCTAGAGTATCGTGATAATCGGAAAAAACAACAACTCTTTTAATACCGGCAGCTATTAATGCTTTTGCGCAAGTAGTACAGGACATGTTGGTTATGTAAGCCGTGGCTCCTTTAATATTTATACCATGAGTTGTTGCCTGGACTAATGCATTTATTTCTGCATGATTTGTTCTTACACAATGATTGTCAACGATAAGACACCCGGCTTCATCACAATGTGGCTGACCGGGCAGCGAACCGTTATATCCTGTTGCCAGAACAAATTTATCTTTTACCAATACACAACCAACATGCATACGCGGACATGTTGCTCTTTCAGAAGCAAGCATAGCAAGCTTAAGGAAATATTCATCCCACGAGGGGCGATTGGATTTTTTCTCGGTCATAACTCTTTTCGATTTACAGGAAAAGTATTCGAAATTATTTTATTCTCTAAATTATGTTTTTTTGGCAGGATTACAAGAAATGCGGTTTATCTTTTTTAAGCCATATATTCCCCTTGATTTCTTTTTATTGAAATTTAATTATGTGGTGATACTTTGTTCAGAACATATTTGATAATTAATGAAACCTAAACCGGTTCGTTGATCATCTTTTCTTTTAAATATGACCGCAAAGCATCTTTAGCGAGAGTGTTAAATGTGACGAAAACTTCGATACCTTTTTCTTTAAGCATACTTTGGTTTTCATTGTCCATTCCACGCGTGATAACAGTGGCGCAGTCATTTAACCTGAAGCCGCTATGTACTTTTCGGTTTGGTTTATTAATAGCGCTGCGAATGTTGATGTATTCGGATTTTTCTATCCTTTCACTTTCAATATCGCAGACAATATACCCCATTGTTTGAGAATACGGAGCTTTTAATGTCACTCCGTCGTTTGATTCGATTGCTATTTTCATTTTTAGTTCCCTCCTTAAAGAACTTAAAATAAAATTTTATCTCCTAATGGAGTTTGAAACAGACCATCTGACTTTTTGCCGGGCTTTCCTTGCGTATCTTCTATCGCCTGAAAACCTGTGCACTTTAACACCTGAACATCTTGGACATGAGTGTGGGAGAATTGATTTAGTAGTTATTTCCCAATAATAATTACACTCTTCACAATGAAATCTTTTTGTTTCGACCATCGTCACGGTTCTCCTTAATGATGATTTTAGTTCAGATTTTTTTGATCTCCCCTTTTAAAATCTTTTTAAGAATAAAACGATAAGAATTAGTTTTTATTTAATTCTTTAGTACACAAGGACATGATAATAAAATTGAAATCAATGTCAATAGAATTTGGATGGGAAGAGATCAGATTTGATGAGGGAAATAGCCTGAAGTAAAAAATTCGAATAATACCAGATGAATTATTAATATTTTTTAATTGTTAATTAATCTTAAATCATTTCCAAGAGTAATTCTTGTCTCGGATTTGCGATAATTACTTTATTTACTAACAATCCTTTCTCAGAAACCACAGCAGCACCAGCCTCTACAGCACTGGTAACAGCGGCGACTTCACCGGTAACACTGAAGAAAGCTTTCCCGCCGAGAGCCATTGCAAGACGTAACTCTACCAACTTCACTTTTGATGCTTTTACCGCTGCATCGGCGGCTTCAATTAGCGAAGCAACTGAATAGGATTCCACTATTCCGAGCGATTCAAGCATTTCCACGTTGTTGTGACCGGCAATTGCTGGAAAAACAGTTTTATGAACGTTGGGAATTACAAAATGATCGATCACACCAAACCCGATTACTTCTATTGCATTATTCACAGCAGAATTAACAGCAGCAACATCTCCGGCAATTAATGTCATATATTTCCCCGAGCAGATGGTACGTGATAGCATTAATTCAACTTCGGATGTTTTTAACATTAGATCTGCTGCCTGAATTCCCGAAGCGATGCTACCTAGTTCAATTAATCCTATTGAGTTTTTTTCGATCATTTTGTCACCATAAATTAAGAGATTATTTTTATGTATTCATTCGTCACTTCATCAACCTTACCATTGATTGATGAATGTATATTTGCGCCGAGTTTACTTTCGGGGACAGATGCTATTAATTCTCCTTCATTAACTTTGTTTCCAACTTCAACTTGCGGAGTACAAGTTTCCCCGGTATGCTGCTTTAATGGAATTTTAACCGAATCAACTTTTATTTCTTCACTGTTATAAGGTGTATGAACATCATAATCCCGAAGCTTTAATTTTTGAACCAACTGTTTTAGCGGAACTCTTCTTCCTTCTTTTATCGGATGAACTTTTACTGGTTTCTTCTGCACAAATTTAATTCCTTCATTTCTCATTTCAACTTTTGCCTTGTCACAAGCTTCTTTAGGATAAAGATCCTCCGGGCAGGCATAAAGTGTACACAAGCCGCAACTGCAGCAAAGTTCCGCCATTTGGTTCCAAACGGCGCTTCCGGTTTTAGTAAATCCTAACGATCTCATAACCTTGTGCGGTTCGACCTGGTAACCGAGTAAATAACGAGGACAAAATTCTGTACAATAGCTGCACTGGTCGCAGGCTGATTTCCCGATACGATGCCAGTTTTGTTCCGGTTGATTTTTTCTCTTAATTAAATAATGATCGATTGGAAGAACAATCAATCCCGCAGTTGTTTTTGTAACAACCTCAGCAAGGTTAAAGGTTAAATGTCCCATCATTATGCCGCCAACAAAAACACCGAATTGATTTACGGTTGTACCGCCAGCAATTTTTATTAGCTTTTTAAAAGAAGTTCCGATAGGCACAAAAAAGGATGAGGGATTTTTAACCGTGCCGTTGATACTAACAAATTTTTTTACAACCGGTTTGTCGTCTTGAGCGCGGGAGATGTTGTACAAAGTTTCAACATTGTTTACAACACAACCGACGTCTAAAGGAATTCCGGCTGGAGGAATCAGTCTGCCGGTTGCCTCGTAAACAAGTTCGAACTCATCACCAGAAGGGTAAAAATCTCCAAGCATTGTAAGATCAATCCTTCCATTGGAAAAATGTTTTTTGATCGATTCAATTACCGAAGAGTTTTTCTTTTTAATTCCGAAAAAAGCTTTCTTTGCCCCGGTATTCTCAATCAGGAGTTCCAATCCCATTACAATTTCGTCACCAAAGTGAAGCATCAATTCGTAATCTTTGTGAATTAAAGGTTCGCACTCTGCCCCGTTTGCGATCACGAATTCAACTTTTGAATTAGCTTTAATGTGAGATGGAAATCCGGCACCTCCTGCCCCAACAACTCCGGCGGAAAATATTTTATCAGGCAATGACATAATTTATAAATGTGCTATTATTAAATTAAAATTAGATAAAAATTATTAAATATGTCATCTGTTAAACAATTTTATTTTGGGCGATACAATAAAGCACGGTATATAACGTTAACCTAATTGTAATTATTCAGTGGAGAGAGGCTGGAAAAGGAATTAATTAATAAGTGCAGAGCCGGAGACGCCGGTGCATTTGCTGAAACTATTCAACCTTACAGGAGGCAGTTATTTTCTTATCTGTTCCGGCTAAGCAGGAATAAGATGACTGCCGAAGATCTTTTTCAGGAAACATTGATAAGAGTCTGGAACGGATTTAAAACATATAATGAGCAAAATAAATTTTCATCATGGTTGTTTTCTATTGCGCATAATGTGGCAATTGATATGTTGAGAAGTTCTTCATTAAAAGTCGTAAGTCAGCCGTTAGAAACGGCAATCAGAGATTCGAATGGAGATGATCCACATAATGCGTTTATTAAAAAGGAAACAACAGATTTGGTAATGTCAGCGGTGAATGAATTATCCGAGAAACAAAAGGAAGTATTTCTTCTCAGGCAGCACAGTGGAATGACATTTAAGGAAATTGCCAGAGAAACGAATCAGCCTCTAAATACTGTACTGGGACATATGCATTACGCAGTAACAAAGATTAGAAAGAAAATGAGTAAAGAATATGAATAACATAAAACAGGAACCGTGCGACAGGTTTAGTGATAAGGTCTGGCTTTTCATTGAGAAATCCCTGAGCGATAAGGATATGCTTTTCTGGGAAAAGCATCTCGAAAATTGTGAGGTCTGTACTATTCTGCTTAATGAATCATTAGAAGTAACAAATATATATGAGAATATTCCTGTAGAAGATATGCCGGATAGAGATTTTCAAAGAATGATTAACAATGCAATCCAAAGCGAAATAGTAATAGATAATTCCCGTAAAACAATGAAAATACCTGAACGAAGGTCATTGTTAGATATAATAGGTATTTATAGGTTAACTTTTGGTGGAGCTATAGTAGTTGGTGCAATTGTTTTTTTACTAATTACTTTTCTCAATAATCCTAAGATTCCTGAGATAAACAAAGGGATATCCAGTCATCTGCTAAGCTGGGATAATGAGAATGTTTCCGAGCAATTGAGCAATATTGAAGACCAGATAATTTCACTGAAAACCGATGACTGGGATATTTACTTAGTTAAGAAAAACCGAAAGGAAAAATGGGATAATGAAGTAAGATCAATTCAAAAACAAATCAGAAAAATGAGAAAACAAGCTGATAGTCCCGCTATGTAAGACATTTATAAACAAATGGAGAAATAAAAATGAATATTATTAAAATGTGTACATCCGTCATAATTATGTCGATGTTCATAATAGGCATTTCGGTGGCACAGGATTATGTTACAGAACCAAAGGTCGTTAGAATTAAACCACCGAAAGCTCCGAAGATAATAGGTCTCTCAAAGTTAGATGAGCAGGATGAAAAAGAACTTCTGAATAAATTATCCCCGGAATTAAAAGCCGAACTGCTTAAAGTAAAAGAGTATGACCAGCAGAAATTTGAAGAGTTACTCCGGGAAACATCTTACGGTAGATTCGAATTTTATACTGATTTTATGGAACCGAAAGAAAAAGAAAGAATGGAAAATGAAAGAAAGATTGAAGAGATGGAAGTGAAGACGGAAGCGTTGGGTATTCGTTATGAGTATGCTTCAAGTACCGAGAAACAAAAAATTGTAAGTGAGCTTAAAGCAGTATTGAATAAGTTATTTGATATGAAAGAAAAAGCAAGAAGTCTGGAAGTGGAAATGCTTGAAAGAGAGTTGACCCAGTTAAAAGAATCGTTAAAGGTGAGAAAGCAGAGTAAGGATGAAATTATAAACAGAAGATTGAATGAACTGATCGGTAAAGGAGATTACCTCGACTGGTAAAAATTTTCCTTTGCCTCTCATTTCGTCTCCTCTAAAACCGCCTTAACAGGCGGTTTTTTTATAACCACTTCTTACGTTTAAAAAATAAGAACATTACAAAACCAAGAACTATAATAGTTGACCAGAATCCCCATGGATAAAACCAATACCAGTGAAGTTCCGGGAAATTGTCAAAGTTCATCCCGTATACTCCCGCTATAAATGTTAGAGGAATAAAAATAGTAGCGATGATGGTAAGAACCTTCATTACTTCATTCATCCTGTTACTAACACTTGAAAGATAAGTATCCAGCATACCCGAGATCATTTCCCTGTAGGTTTCAACTGTATCCATTACCTGTACAACATGATCATATACATCTCGTATAAAAATATTTGTATCGGAAGTTATCAGATCGAATTCATCTCTCAGCATTGTGTTCAAAACCTCACGTAAAGGCAGTACAGATTTTCTTAAAAACAGGAGTTCTCGTCTAAGCTTGTAAATTGTGTTAAGATTCTCTGTTTTGGGATTGGTAACCAATTCATCTTCCAGATACTGGATTGAGTCTCCAATGTTTTCAAGCACGGAAAAATAATTATCTACAACAAGATCCATTAAAGCGTATGATAAATAGTCAGCGCTGCACTTTCTTATTCTTCCCTTTCCTTTCCTTAATCGGTCTCTAACCGGCTCAAAGCAATCGGGAATTCTTTCCTGGAACGTTATTAAAAGATTCTTGTCGAGAATGAGACTAACCTGTTCCGAGGTAATCTCTCCCGCAGCCTCATCAAATTCTATAGATTTTAATACACAATACAACTGCGATTCATAATCATCAAGTTTCGGTCTCTGTTCAGTGTTTAAAATGTCTTCCAGAACGAGCGGATGAATATTGAAATGATCACCTATTTTTTCCAGAAGCGATATATCGTGTAAACCGCAGATATTTATCCAGGTAGTTAAGTTCGAATCTTTTTGCTGAAAAAGTTCTTCTACACTTTCAATTGTTTTTTCAGCGAATTTTTCTTCGTTGTATTCGGTTATATCTATAAGAACCTTCTCAATTTTTTTTGTACCTGTATGAACAAGTGAACCCGGTGGTAAACCCGCCTGCTTTTTTCTTACACGGTAGATCCTGGATTTCTTTCTGTTCTTTTGATTCATCTTATTCTTCAGTGAATTAACAATATTATTCATTTTTCAGAACTACCTCCTTTAAAGTATTAATCCATAAAGGATAATCATTTAAACTTTCTATCAATCGAACTTTTTCTCCACCGTGTTCTACAAACAATTGCTGGTATTCCTTCCCGATTTCAATTGTTGTTTCAAGACAGTCGGCTACAAAAGCAGGACTAAATACGAGAAGTTTCTTCTTTCCCTTTTTCGCCAGTTCAATTATTGTTTTATCTGCGAAGGGTTCAAGCCAGTCTTTATCCAATCTCGATTGAAAGCAAACAGTATATTTATCTTCAGGGATGTTTAGTTTAGCTGCTATAAGTCTTGTTGTTGCATAGCAGCCAGCATTGTAACAGTAACGATTATTGTTATTAATTTCATTTTTACAATTATCTTTCTCACAGGATCTCCCGTCCGGGTGAGCTTTATTAACCTGTCTTACCGGCAGACCGTGGTAGCTGAATAATATATGATCATAATCTTCGAAGTTATATTTTTTTGCACGTTCAGTAATTGTGTTTAGAAATCCTACGTTATCATAAAACTGCCCCACGAATTTAATTTCAGGTATTACCCACCATTTAGCGGTTATCTTCATAACCTTATCGATAACCGAACCTGTTGTGGCAGAGGCATACTGAGGGAAAAGCGGAAAAACAATGATCCTTTCATAATTCTTTTTTCTCATCCTTTCCAGCACTTTGTCTATTGATGGATTTTGATATCTCATTGCAAGTTCAACATCATAATTTTCCCCAAGTTCACTCTGGAGTTTTTCTTTAACCGATTCCCCGTAAATTAATATTGGCGAACCTTGTTTATTATCCGGCAAGCTATTCCATAAATCCCTATAGATTTTTGCAGATTTAGGTGCCCGGAACGGTACGATTATTATATTAACCAGAAATAGTCTTAAAATCGCTGGAACGTCGATAACACGAGGATCGTTAAGAAATTCGAATAAATATCTTCTAACATCTTTTACCGATGGACTGTCCGGTGTACCTAAGTTTACTAGCAGAACACCTGTTTTTGAGTTCATATTTTAACTATCTAAAAATTCAATTATGTAAGATTTAAGCTCTAATTTAATAAGTCACTTTAAGCAAAACAATGTTTCACCGTAAACTTATGGAATGTCGAATATCAGCATTAGAAGTAAAAATGTGGTGCTAATATTTGTGTTCAGCTTTCAATTAAGGGGAACAACAAACTTTGCTCTTCGTCTATAAGAACACGGCTTATTTTTTAGATTGCCAATATTTATATTTTGAGGGAAAGATTTATTTTAATTAGGAGAGAGAAATGTCATCATTTAAGGATCAGAAAAGATACATTGAAGCTCTCAGAAGATATGAGAGACAATTTACCCCCAAAGAACTTGAAGAATATAAAATGTTCGTTAAAAGGCATAAGGACGAAGATGAATTTGATACTCTTTCGATGAAGAGGTTAAAGGAACTTCACGATAAATACCGCAAGCCTGTTGATACCTCCCAATATGATAAATATTTCAAAAAAAGTGATAATTAAAGCTTGTGCCAAACTGGGAGTATATCGATTTTCTTTGTTAAAAACAGCTAATTACCGTAAGTTTGTCATTCTATTTCTAGATTGAGGAAAAGATGAATTTAAAGTTAATGCACCGCATTTTTGCTGCGGTTGTCTTCCTGATTTCACTATTTACATTTTTCAGCACCGTACAACCGAGCGTTTCTTTCTGGGATTGCGGTGAGTTTCTGGCTGCGGCTCGTTACCTGCAGGTTCCACATCCACCGGGCGCCCCATTCTTTCTTATACTTGGTAATGTTTTTATGAAGCTTCCCTTTGTTGCTGATCTTGGTTATAAAATGAACCTAATATCGGTATTTTCCAGCGCCCTTGCTGTGTTGTTTTTGTACCTAGTTGCTGTAAAACTGATAAACAATTATAAAGGGAAAAAGCCCGAGACTTTATGGGATGCACTGGGGACATATATCGCTGCAGGTGTTGGAGCACTTGCGTTTTCATTTAGCGATACCTTTTGGTTTAACGGTGTTGAATCTGAAGTTTATGCATTCAGTACTTTTCTTGTTGCAGCTATTACTTACCTTATAATAAGATGGAATGAGCGAGCTGATTCTAAAGACAGTGCCAAATATATTTTAATGATCGCTTACCTTATCGGTCTTGCAACCGGTGTACACCTTATGAGTGTGCTTACGATTGTTCCTGTCGTTATGGTTATTGCATACCGTAAATATGTTGATGACGAAGAGTTCCTGAAAAATTCCGGATATTTATTTATGGCTCACGCCGGTATAATCCTGCTTATTGCTGTTATATGGTGGGCTGGAGTGACATCTAAGGCAGCACCATCTCCCGAACAATACCAGGCGTTTGATTCCAAATTTAAAATGGTGATGTTCGGAATAAGCATCGTGATAATGGGAATTTTCTGGAAAAAAGTCTTCAACAAAAATTCCATTTATATGCCATTAATTATTGGTGGTGTGGCTTTGTTCTTTACCTACCCGGGAGTGGTAAAGTTTTTACCAGCATTGATGACATCTGTTGCAGGCAGTGATTTTACAGCTGATATGATTTTTCTAATAGTGCTTTTGGGCATCCTTGTTTACGGTATGTATTACGCTGTTAAAAACGATAAACCCACGCTTCACCTTGTTGTTACGTCTGTGCTGTTTATCATTATAGGATTTACAACTTTTGCGATGGTGATAATAAGAGCAAACCAGGATCCACCGATGAATGAAAATTCACCAAGAACTTTTCCACAGCTTGAGTCCTATCTTAACCGTGAACAGTATGGTGATTTCCCGACATTTAAAAGAAGATTTTCAACTGAAGCACATCAGCAGGGAGTTTATACAAACTATTCAAGCGACCTTGATTTCTTCTATAGGTACCAGATGAATCATATGATGACGAGATATCTTTTGTGGAATTTTGCGGGTAGAGAAGGATGGGCACAGGATGATGGGGCTGATATTGCACCTTTCAACGAAGTTGGGAATATAGTTGGTGTGCTTTTCGGTCATCTGCATTTTGGAGGAAATGTTAAAGATTCACTTTTTGCAATACCGTTTCTTATAGGTCTGCTTGGTATCTATTTTAATTTCAAAAATGACTGGAAGATGGCTTCTGTGTTGATGATAATGTTTATACTTATGGGTTATCTTACGGCATTTTATCAAAATCAGCAGCAACCCCAACCAAGGGAGAGAGATTATTTCTATGTAGGTGCCTTTTTCGTTTATGCAATTTGGATTGCTTACGGTATTCGTGGCCTTGTCGATTTGGTTCAGACAAAAATTACTAAAGAGTCAACGAAAAAAGTTGCATTGGGTCTGGTTCTTTTACTTGCAATTGTCTTTATTCCAATAAGGATGATACAGGCTAATTATTTTACTCACGATAGATCAAAGAACTGGGTTCCCTGGGATTATTCTTACAACATACTGCAAAGCTGTGCACCTAATGCTGTTCTGTTTACAAATGGAGATAACGATACTTTCCCGTTATGGTATTTACAGGATGTTGAAGGTGTGAGAAGAGATGTGAAGATTGTTAATCTCAGCCTGTTGAATACTGAATGGTACATTAAGGAATTAAAAAACAGTGATCCTTATAATGTCGGTACTGTCCGTATTCGTATGAGCGATGCTCAGATTGACAGGTTACGACCTATACAATGGAATCCGACAAAGATTTCGATTCCAACACCCAAGCCGAAAGAAGACAAAGGTTATTCAGAAATCGTTAAAAAATATTCTATCGATGATACAACCACACTTTCTTCAGGAATCATAAGCTGGACAATGCCAAATTCACTAACCTACGGAAATGTGAAAGCGGTGCGTGTGCAGGATTTAATGGTTAGAGAAATTGTTGAAGCAAATAACTGGCAAAGACCGATTTATTTTGCTGTAACCTGTTCGGACGACAGTAGAATAGGTCTTGGGAATTATTTAAAAATGGAAGGTATGGCTTACAGGCTTGTTCCGGAAAAGAGAGAACGTGGGACTCAGTTTATAAATGAAGAAATTTTACAGGAAGAACTTGTAGGCACTAAAAAGATCAGTAAAGATTATCTGCCGGGATTTAAATTCAGAGGATTAAATAATCCGGATATATTCTTCGACGATAACCATAAAAGAATGATTCAGAATTATAGAAATGCATTTATCCAGCTTGCAATTTATAATCTGGATAAAGGTAAAAATCAGGATGTTGTAAAAGTGCTCGACGAAATGGAATATAAGCTTCCTTACAAACTTTTAGGAATTGATAACGGACTTCTTTTTGAAATTGCCAACCTTTATAAAGAAGCAGGGGCTGAAGACAGGTATAAAACTCTTGCTATAGATGTAGAAAAGAATGCGCTTACCGAAATAGAGCGAGATCCGGATAATGTTCAATCATACTATAATCCTTACAGAATTCTCCTGGAGACTTACGATAACCTTCACGAGTATGATAAAGCGCTGGCTTTATGGCAGGATCTGAAAAAACTTTATCCCAATGATCCTTCAATAGACGCAAACATAAGGAAGTACCAAAGATTAGTTGAACAAAAGGATAGCTTACCATAGTAAAATAAATCAAATGTTTCGTTGAAAATATAAGCGGCATTTTCGCCGCTTATTTTTTTTGTATTTTTTCATTATGAAAATATTAATTATAGCGTTATCCGGTATAGGTGATGCTTTGATGTTTACTCCTGCATTAAATCTGTTGAGGAAACAGATCCCGGGTGCGAAAATCGATGCATTGGTAATGTTTAAAAGTGCCGGGGAGATCCTGGAGAATAATCCTAACCTGAATAATGTTTACCATTTTGAATTTATGAAAGAAGGATTCGGAAAATCATTCAGATATATTCTCGGTTTAAGAAAGAAGTACGATGCAACTATAAATGTTTATCCTTCAAACAGGAAAGAATACAACGTTATAAGTTTTCTAATTGGGGCAGGGAAAAGAGCAGCAGTTAAATATTTAAGAAAAGATTTCAGGAATCTTGGATTTCTGAATAACATCCGCGTTCTTGAAAACGATTCTTCTCACAATGTTCAAACGAACATAAAAATGTGTGAAAAATTGGTAGACAAAAAATTTGAATCAGAGACTCCTTTTGAAATATTTATTGAAGATAATCATAAGAAAAAAGCGATAGAATTTTTATCTGCAGAAGGAATAGAATCAGGCAATACGATTATAGGTTTTCATCCCGGTTGTGCAACATTTAAAAATCATATTAAAAGAAGATGGGAGCCGGAAAAGTTTGCAGCATTGGGTAAAAAATTAATTGAAGATCACAAAGCAAAAATTCTGATATTCGGGGGGCCGGAAGAAGATGAATTAAAAGAAGAAATAAAAGAAAGGATTAATTCTTCAGATGCTATAATCGTCAGATCTGAAAGTATCTTACAAAATGCCGCAATAATGGAGCAGTGCAAAATTTTTGTTACAAATGATTCGAGTCAGATGCATATAGCTTCGGCATTGAAATTAAAAACTGTGGCGATTATTGGTCCTACAAATCCCGCATATATTCATCCGTGGAAAACAGAACACAAAATAGTAACGTTGAATCTTGATTGTGCACCATGTTTCTTTTATTCTCCCAAACCATTAATTTGTTACAGGACAGATGTGAAATTCAAATGTATAAAAGAACTATCTGTTGAGATGGTTTATAATAATGTGGTTAAATTTTTTAATTAATTAACTAATAGCGGGAGATAAAAAATGAACTCAAAAAAATCCGTTGAGAATTTTCTTGCAAGTAAAAAAATTGCTGTTGTCGGTGTCTCAAGAAAGAAGCAAAAATTTGGAAACACGGTTTACAGGGAACTGAAGAAAAAGGGATATGAAGCTTATCCTGTAAATCCTTATATGCGGGTGGTAGATGGTGACATATGTTACCCGGATATTTCTTCCATTCCTGACAAACCTGAAGCTGTTTTGTTAAGCATTACACCTGATAAAACTGAAGCAATAATGCCGGAAATCTTAAATGCCGGTATTAAAAAAGTGTGGATGCAGCAAGGATCGCAATCAGAAGTTGCTGTTCAATTTTGCGAAGGAAATGGAATCGATTGTGTAAGCAACGAATGTATTTTAATGTTTACGGAACCGATTGAGTTTATTCACAAAGCACACAGATTCTTCCGTGGTGTTTTCGGAAAGCTTCCACAATAGTGGTAAACATAAACTTGTCATTCCCATAACTCCGACTTGTCGGAAGAGTTGGGAATCTGACTACTATAATAGAGCTTCAAACACCAGATTCCGGACAAGCCGGAATAATAAATAATAATTGTCTTAAGTGTAACGAAAATTAAATTTATAAGAATATAGAATGAACTTCTGGATTTTAGGAATACTGGTTTTCTTTGCCCGTATCATCGATGTATCGGTTGGAACATTTCGTACGATCAGTATTGTACATGGAAGAACTAAAATTGCATTCTTCCTGGCAATAATAGAAACAAGTGTTTGGCTGATCGTATTAAGCCAGGTATTACCACAGGTTGTTGAAAAACCGCTACTCGGAGTTTTTTACGCATTTGGATTTGCCACCGGAAATGTGGTGGGAATAATCGTTGAGAAAAGACTTGCAATGGGATATATAAACTTCAGAATTATAACGAAAGATCATGCTGAAGAAATTACCGAAAGATTGAGGGAGAAAGGATTTATTGTTACGACCTTTGAAGGAGAAGGAAAATCCGGGAAAGTAACGGAAGTTTATGTTGCAACAGAAAGAAAAGCACTTGCCGGTTTGGTAAAAATAGTTAAAGAAATTGAACCCGATGCATTTTATATCACCGAACTAACCGGAACCGTAAGCAAAATAAGAAGACCGACAATGGTTCCTGCAACCGGTTGGAGGGCTGTGCAGAAAAAGAAGTGAAATATAAATTTAGTAGAGCAAAACACTGTTTTACTCAGATGATGTTTATCTTACAGTATTTAAAGTAATTATTTACAGAAGGAGACAAAATGGAAGAAAACAAAATGGAAAAGCACGTAACCGTCGTTGCATCTTTGCAGGTTGGTTTTAGTGCGCTCGGTATTTTAGCGGCAATTATAGTATTTGTTGTTATAAGAAATGTATGGGCAATTGTAGATGACTATGAAGCACAACGTGTTCTGAAAATTGTTGCTGCGTGGATTCCGCTGTTTCTTATCATCATTTCATTACCCGGACTGGTCGCCGGTATAGGACTTTTTTTACGCCAGGGATGGGCAAGAATACTTACTTTAATTGTAGCCGCTCTTGGATTGCTGAACATTCCCATTGGTACCGCACTTGGTATTTATACAATATGGGTTCTAGTACAGCCTGAAACTACAAAGCTCTTTAATCCACAACCACCGGAGGTTACTCCGTAACATAGACTATGTGAGGTGTCATTCTGGCGATCCGCCTCCTATAGAGATTCTGGAATGATAGTCATTCCTGCGATCCCCGACTTTGTCGGGGAGAGTCAGGAATCTGACTTTATAATTACTAAACATTCTCACTTTCAGATTCCCGACAAGCGGGAATGACTGTATTTGGAGATGCTGTGTAACTTCTTTCCGTAATATCTTTTTCTTGCTTCTGCAAACGGATTGACTTAGTTTAACAACAGGTTTTTACTTTTTACCGGGTGGAGAATTGAAAACGGTGGGTTTCAGTTTAATTAATAATGCGTATCGCTTACAACCTACAATTATATCAAATAAAAACAGAAGAAACGGTACAAGGAAGAAGGCAAGTAGGTTTTTCAA
>JAJDNK010000232.1 GCA_022340715.1 bacterium BMS3Abin03
GGCCTTGTTATATCTTTCAGGAAATGTAACAGATAAATTACTCAGAACATTTTTTGTTAGCTATTTTAAAAAGGACTATCCTTCACTTCAGGTCACGCAATCAGATGAGTGATTGTTGATTTTATCTTTCATCGAAAAAAAACTATTTAAGAATTCTTTAAATGTACCAATTAGATTACCGCACCGTTTCAAAATCCTGGAACCGTACATGTAATTTTTTAATTGGATTTGTCGATAAAGTAATTATAATATTATTGGTTATTTTTAAGAAAAACGTTTCTTCCTTTAATGAAAATCAGGGTTCGGAAGTCAGCTTAGTGAAAAAAAAATTTTCTTACGTTTTATTAATTCTGGTTTGTCTTGCCGGAAGCATTTCATATGCTCAATCTTCTTCTAAAGATATTGAGCTGACATCGATCATTTTCAAGGGAAACAAAGAATTTTCTGAATCAGAATTAAAAAGTATTATACAAAGTAAAGAAAGTCCATTCTGGTTATGGAAGTTTTTTAATTCATTCAGCTTTTTAGGTTCACCACCTGAATATTTCGATTCAACTGTCATTAACATCGATCTGGTTTCTCTTAAATCTTTTTATGCAACTGAAGGATTTTTCCAGGCAACGATATCCTCTTCATATCAGATCGATTCGACTGCAAAAACTGCTGAGTTAACATATACCATACATGAGGGACCTGCTTTTACGTACAGGAAATCAGCCTGGCATGGTATTGAAAAACTAAATTATTTACACAGATTTACGGCACCATATACCGAATTAACGTCTGCTTACAGGTATACAGAAATCAGGCTCTCGAACAACATCAACGAAGTGCTATCCATTCTTAAAAATAACGGCTTTATGCTTGCAACATTTGATAGTACTATTATAACAGTGGATTCTGTTAAAAAAAGAACTGACCTTGATGTGTATTTTACTCCGGGCAACAGGTACAGGTATAATGAAATAAGAGTTGAAAAAAATGGTGAGGGTAAAAATCTTGTAAGCAATACACTGATTAAATACGTAACCGGCATTCAGGATAGTCAATATTATAGCGATGATGAAATAGCAAAGAGTCGTTTAAGACTTGCAAGAACGGGACTTTTTAATACTATTAACCTCAGAGGAATTGTTGAAGATACAGTTGGTAACTTTATTCCGCTTGGAATTTATGCAGATATCGGAACAATGAATGATCTTTCACCGGAAGTTTTTATAGATAACGAATTTAACACATCGAACGTAGGTATTGGGTTAAGCTATACCAGGAAAAATTTCTTAGGAGACGCTCGCAAGTTAACCTTAAGCACCAGGGGAAAAGTTAACGATATTCAGAATTTCAGCTTCTCATCAAAATCAGCAAAAGATTCAACTGTTCAAACCCAAATTGATCTTTCTTTCCTCTTAGAGCAACCGTTTTTCCTTAGGAGAAATATTTCAGCTTCGTTAGAGGCTTTTTATAAAACGTATAATATTTCAAGAGTTCGTTTTGAAAATATAGGTGGAAAACTTAGACTGGCAGTAGATATGCCTACTTATACCTTCGTTAATTTATTGAATCCTTATCTAACTTTGGATATTCTCGGTTACGATATAAATCTTGAAGTTAATGATATTCCTTTTGTGAGAACGCCTACAAGTACTACATCAATTCTTGGATCTGAAATCGGTTCTTCAACATCAAATGATTTCTTTTATCCTAATACAGGCTACAATCTTAACCAGGTTTTTGAGCTCGCTGTTACCGGAACGAGAACTACAGACCGCGGACAATATATCCAGGATTCACTTGGTGTTTCGGAAATTGAGAACAGTAAAACTGGTTTATATTATAAATTGCAAACAACTTATTCCCAATATTTTTCGATGTCTAAAGATAATAGATCCGTTCTCGCATTAAAATTAAAATTGGGATACATCCAAACGTTCGTAGGAGGTGTAGAGCTTATCCCACCCAACCAAACCTTTTTTGCAGGGGGAGCTAACTCAGTAAGAGGTTGGCGTGCGAGACAGTTAGTACCAAAGAATCGGGTTGAATTTATTGGAGTTACACAACCTGTAAACGATAACATTCGTGGAGGCACATTTATAATTGAAGGTTCATTCGAACACAGGAGGAAATTTGAACCCGAATATGGATTAGCGGTTTTCCTGGATTATGGTAATGCATGGAATGGTTATAAAGAGTTTCAAATAAAACAAATTGCAGTTGCAATCGGATGGGGATTGAGATATTATTCTCCATTTGCACCATTCAGGATTGATTTCGGATGGAAGTTATGGGATCCGGATAAAGAAGTTACTTTATTCAAAAGGAATTTCTGGAATAGTATTGAATTTCACTTTGGAATCGGGGAGGCATTTTAGAAAATCAAAACCGGATAAATTCTTTATAAATGTATGATCAATAACTTAGCAGTTAACGATTTTTGAATAGCTTGGGATAATTCTTTATTTTTGTTCTCTTTTTTCGGATGGATAATAAATGATATCAAGTATGACAGGATACGGCAGGGGTGTTGCCGTAAAAAATAAGCAAACGGCAGAAGTGGAATTAAAAAGTGTAAACAGCCGTTTTCTGGAAATAAATCTTAAGTTACCTTTTACTCTTTCAGATCGTGAGTTTGAACTGCGAGAGATTCTTAAGAAAAGAATTAAAAGGGGAAAAATAAACGGGGTAATCCAGTTTAAAAGAGAAGGTATCGATGATATTGTTAAAGTGGATGGAAAGAAATTGAAGAGTTATTTAGCACTCATTGAAAAGGTAAAGAGAACAGCTAAAATAAAAGAAGAACTTAAGCTTGAACATATACTTGGAAACAATGATATAATTTCGTCGTCCGATACCGGTATTACGGAAGGTGAATTTAATCTGGTAAAGAAAGCATTTAATACGGCTATTGATGTACTAATCAGAACGAAAAGAAATGAAGGTAATGAACTATCAAAAGATCTTAAAAAACGGATCAGTTCGATTGAAAAGAAAGTTACTTCAATAGAAAAAGAGTTCAAAAAAGGTGTAACGGATTATCATCAAAAGCTTAAAGAAAGAGTTGACGGGCTTATCCAAAATGCTAAAGAAAATGATGAAAGGTTACATCTTGAACTTGCATTAATAGCGGATAAAGCGGACATAACTGAAGAATGTGTAAGATTGAAAAGTCATCTTAAATTTTTTGTTGAAAGCCTGATGAAAGATGAAGAACCGGGCAGGAAACTAAACTTTTTATGCCAAGAACTTAACAGGGAGGCAAATACAATTTCATCCAAATCGATTTCAACTTCGGTTACGCATAAAGCTGTTTTAATAAAAGAACAAATTGAAAAGATCAGGGAACAAATACAGAATATTGAGTGATCTTTGGAAAGTAAAGGAGAAGTAATTGCCGTATCCGCACCGAGCGGGGCGGGTAAAACGACCATCGTAAAAAAGATTTTAAAGTATTACCCGGATATCGTTTTTTCGGTTTCTGCAACCACACGTCCGAAAAGAGAAAACGAAACAAATGGTCGTGAGTATTTTTTCCTGAGTGAAGATAACTTTCAAAAGAAAATTGAAAATGGTGAATTTGTTGAGTGGGAAAAGTTTTATGATTATTATTACGGAACATTCAAAAGTTTTATAGAAGAAAATATTAACGCAGGAAAATCTGTTCTTTTAGAAATTGATGTAAAAGGCGCTCTTTCAATTAAAAAAATTTATCCCGATTCTCACTTAATATATATAGAGCCGCCAAGTTATGAAGTGCTAGTAAAAAGGCTTCGGGAACGGCAAACAGAAACCGAAGAGGACTTCAAAAAAAGAATTGAGAGAGCAAAAATGGAGTTGAGCCTGAAGGATAGGTTTGATTATATTATCAATAATGAAAATCTGGAAAAAGCAATTAAGGAAACATCGGATTTAATAAATAAAATAATCACTAAGGAGAAGTAAAGAATGGAAATAAAACCAATCGATCTGAGGGAGATTGATGAAAAGGCACAAAATGTTTATGAAGCGATTATTGTAAGTGCCAAACGTGCAAGACAAATTAACGATGAAAATAAAATTGAGTTCAATGCTTTATTGAGCACAATTCCTGAAACTACAACAGATGATGAAAATGAAGACATCGATAATCCTGCACAGCTAAAAATATCACTTGATATGGAGAACAGAGATAAACCTCATGTTCAGGCACTTGATGAGTTTCTCGATCGCAAGGTTGAATATAAATACAAAGAGTAATTAACTTTTATAAAGTTGTTTTAAGAATCCGGCTTTTGCCGGATTTCTTTTTCTCATCCATTCTGAAGGTTCAGATAAATAAATTTCTAAAAGTTTATGTATAAAGATGTTATCAGCGGAAAAAGGATTGTACTTGGTGTTACTGGTTGTATAGCTGCTTATAAAAGTGCTTGCCTGGTTCGTGATTTAATTAAAAGAGGAGCTGAAGTTAAAGTAGTGATGACACCTGCTGCCACAGAATTTATTACCCCTTTATCTCTTTCAACTCTTTCAAACAATAATGTTATTGTAAATACATTTCCTGACTCACCAAATTCAGATACAAGCATTAATACATGGCATATTGATCTGGCCCAATGGGCAGATCTTATTGTAATTGCACCGGCAACGGTAAATACGGTTGCAAAAATTGCTTGTGGATTTGCCGATAATGCACTTACAACCTTGGTATCTGCAGCAAGGTCTCTTGTTTTAATTGCCCCTGCAGCGGATGTAGATATGTATCAAAATCCAATCACACAGGAAAATATTTTAAAGCTTGAATCTCTTGGTTATTTTATTATTCCTGCTGAAGAAGGAGAACTTG
>JAJDNK010000234.1 GCA_022340715.1 bacterium BMS3Abin03
ATTCTTGGTATCTATAATTAGTTTTTGAATAAAAGAAAGACATTCTTCTTTACTATCAAATTCATATTCGGCTTTTAAAGTTGACAATACATCCTCGTCATCTTCAAAAAAATCAATCAATGTTCCATAATCTGACAAAATATAATATTTATTATTTTTTCTTGTGAAGTAGTAACCACCGCCTTCAACATAAAGTAATTTCTGAAGTTCACCGTATTCAGATTTTAAACTTATAGTATGTGGTAAATACTTTTTTTTCATAGACGCATAACTTATACTTATGCTGCACGATTTTATTGATTAATTCTCGTATATATGCACGTGCCTGCATATATACGTTCCGGTTTCTTTGAAATTACACTGTTTTCTTAATTTTTTAAAATATGCCTGCATATATATCATCCTTTAAAATATCAATCTAATGGGCTTTTTACTCCGAGTCCTCTATTTAAAACATGTGTGTATATCATTGTCGTTTTTACAGATTTATGGCCTAATAATTCTTGAACCGTTCTGATATCATAACCATTCTCCAGTAAATGTGTAGCAAAGGAATGGCGAAATGTATGAGGACTTCCAGGCTTGTTTACTTCAGCTTTTTTAATTGCTTCTTTTACAGCTCTCTGGATCGTACTTTCATGAATGTGAAATCGAAAAACTAAGCCTGATTTTTCATCTCTGATAAATTTATCCGCAGGGAAGGCATACTGCCATCCAAAGTCTTTCCCGGCTTTTGGATATTTTCTTTTCAAGGCATAAGGCATAATTGTTTCACCTTTTCCTGCCGCTAAATCTTTTATATGTTGTTTATATACATAATTTAAATGGTTTTTTAAATCAGGGATTATTGAAGTTGGTAAAATAGTATAGCGGTCCTTTTCTCCTTTTCCATCTCTCACGATTATTTGCTTATAATCAAAATCTATATCTTTTATTCTCAGACGAAGGGTTTCGGAAAGTCTTAAACCCCCACCGTACAATAGTGATACAACTAATTTGTAATCACCATTAAGATGTTTAAAAATTTGTGTTACCTCTCTTTTTGAGAAAACGACAGGAAGATGTTTTATTCTTGTAGTTCTTTTTATTTCCTCGATCCAGCCCACATCTTTTTTCAATACATTCTTATATAAAAACAATATTCCTTGTAGTGCCTGATTTTGCGTTGCCGATGACACATGATGGTTAGTTGCAAGGTTGTTAATATAAGATTTGATTTCTTCAGCACCCATTTCTTTAGGATGCTTTTTATTATGGAAAAGGATGTACCTTTTAATCCAACCTAGGTAAGCTTGTTCAGTCCTGCTGCTGTAATGCCCCGTACGCAGTTCAGTTCTAATTTGTTCAAGTAGTTGGGATTTTCCCACAACCCCTCCTGAAAAAATTACTCGTAGTAAATTTAAATCATAATAATAGTAATGGCAATAAATTGTTAGAAAAATAAGTTAAAATTTGTACACTTATTAGAATTAATCATTAATTCCATTTATTTCATCTAAAAGATATTTCTAATTTTTTAGTTGTGTGCAATTACTATATTTGTTATAATATCATTCAAAAAGGAGTGATATGGAAACTATAAGGCAAATACTGGATCACAAAGGGAAGGTAATACATTATGTATCGCCGGAAACAACGGTTTATGATGCATTGTTGCTTATGGCTGATAAAAATATTGGTGCTGTGCTTGTTCTGAATGAAGGAAAATTGTTCGGAATTATGAGTGAAAGAGACTACGCGAGAAAAATTGCTCTTAAGGGAAAATTTTCCAAAGAGGTTCCGGTTAAAGAAATAATGTCGAATGAGGTTTTTGTTATAAATATAGATCAGTCTATTGAGGACGCAAAAGCAATAATGATAAACAAAAGAATAAGACACCTGCCGGTGATGGCAAATGAAAAACTGGAGGGAATAATTTCAATAGGCGATGTTGTTAATGCAGTTATGGCTAAAAACGATATGATGATCGATCAGCTGATAACTTATATTAAAGGTTGTCCCGAAACTCAGGTTGAAAAGAAATAGTTAGCAAATAGAATTTTTAAGAATAGAAAGAAACTTCTTTAAATTCATATTGTCATTTCCGTGTTCCAAAGGAATCCTTTTGGGAAAAACTGAAATCTTTTTAGATTGTATAAGATTCCTACATCCGTGTGAATGATAGAAAGCATTAACAAAGCTCCATCGGAGTGATATATTTTATCATTTAACCACTCAATTATAATTTTTTTAATTTTTCGTTTTTCATTGCATTTCTTCTTCCCGGTTGAAATATCATAGTTGTGTAGCTATATTTCGAAAACTAAAAAACAGGAAAGACAATGAGTGACAAAGTCGTACTTAAAACAAATTTCCCCAAATTAAAGCTATTTGCACGAGGTAAAGTCCGCGATATCTACGAAGTAGGCGATTATCTTCTTCTTGTTTCAACCGACAGGTTATCTGCATTTGATGTAATAATGAACCAGGGAATTCCGTATAAAGGAATGGTGCTTACTAAAATTTCCGAATTCTGGTTTAATCTCACAAGAAATATTATTCCAAATCATTTAATCACTTCCAATGTTAGCCAGTACCCTGAAATATGCAGTGAATATTCTGAAGAATTAAAAGAAAGATCGATGCTGGTGAAAAAGGCAAAGGTTGTTCCTATAGAGTGTATTGTCAGAGGTTATATTTCAGGATCAGGGTGGAAGGATTACCAGGCTACGGGAAAAATATCGGGAATAGATTTACCGGGAGGTTTAAAGGAATCGGAAAAATTCAGTGAGCCGTTGTTTACACCTTCAACAAAAGCGGAGATCGGGCAGCACGATGAAAACATTTCTGCAGATCAGGCTCTTGATATAACAGATGAAAAAACTTTCAGTATTCTAAAAGATAAATCGCTGGAGGTTTATAATAAGGTTTCTGAGTTTGCTCTTAAAAAAGGTATCATCATTGCAGATACTAAAATGGAATTCGGAACTTTTAAAAACGATATTATTCTTGTTGATGAGCTTCTGACACCGGATTCATCAAGATTCTGGCCGTTAGATAAATATGAAAAGGGAAGAGGACAGGAAAGTTTTGATAAACAATTTGTACGCGATTATTTGTTATCGATTAAATTTAATAAGCAGCCTCCTGCACCCGATCTGCCGGAGGATATTATCCTAAAGACCAGTGAAAAGTATTTAGACATTTATAAACGACTAACAGGGGAATCAATTGTCTGAATGCAACCGGCAATTATAAAAATTCTGGAGAATAAATATCTCTGGATAAAATGGTCGGATGAAACCGAAACAAAAATCGGATTGCAAAAACTTAGGGAATTGTGTCCTTGTGCAACCTGTCATGCGGAAAGAGCGAATCAAAGTAAATCTTATATTCCATTGATTCAGAAAAATCAAATAATGGTTGCCGAACTTAAGGTAGTGGGAAATTATGCTATTAATATCAAATGGCGTGACGGGCACAATACAGGATTTTACGAGTACACTTTTTTAAGGAATCTTGCTGGTCAGGAATAAAATAACAAATGACTCTGCCAAATCAATTAACTATATTAAGAATATTTCTCTCTCCGGTTTTTCTTTTTCTCTTTCTCCAGGATGAGCCTCTTTTAAAGCAAATCTCGCTTATCGTTTTTATTATTGCTGCTCTTTCTGATTGGTACGATGGCTGGCTTGCAAGAAAGTTCAATTATATTACTGAATGGGGAAAGTTTATGGATCCGCTTGCAGATAAGTTTCTTACTTCCGTTGGATTTCTAGGGCTGGTGTTTGTTGGCTTGCTTGAATTATGGATGGTGATAATAATTATTATACGAGATTTTTCAGTAACCCTTTTAAGGATTTATGCAGATAAAAAAGAATTTGCATTTGTAACAAGCTATTATGCAAAATGGAAAACTATGCTGCAGATGACGTTTCTTTACTACCTCCTGATTTTATATGTTGCTGATGTAACTCTTTATCTGGGAGAAAAACATAAAGATTTGTTCAATATACTTTTGAACAAATATCTTGTTTATTACGTCATGCTATTAATCACATTTATCACATTGCACACTGGTTATGTTTATGTCCGAAAAAATATCTCTCTTATTAAAAAGATATTTACCCGATGAAACTAAATCCAATCGATAAACTACTTGGTTCGGGATTCTTTACAGGTTACATTCCTGTTGCTTCCGGAACATTCGGCAGTTTTGTTGCACTCCTAATTTATTTTATACCGGGTTTTGAAAAGTTATACATAATTCTTCCTGTTATTTTAATCATGTTTTTATACGGAATTTATACGGGAACAAAATTCGAAAAAGTATATGGAAAAGATCCGGCGGAGTGCACAATCGATGAAATGGTTGGAATGTGGATATCACTGATTCTTCTACCAAAAACAAACCTGATTGCGGCGATAGCATTTTTGTTGTGGCGTGCACTCGATATCATAAAACCTTATCCGGCACGTTCGCTGGAAAGATTAAAAGGCGGATTGGGAATAATGATCGATGATGTAGTGTCTGCGGTTTATACATTAATAATAATGCATCTTATAGTATATTTCTTTGGTGAATTTTAATTTTTTGCAGGATTTGTAATGAATGCTTATATAATTTCGATTGGGGATGAACTTCTGATCGGTCAAACGATCAATACTAATGCGGCATACATTGGTGAAAGATTATCTGATAATAATATCACTATTAAAAAAGTAGCAGCCATTGCTGATGATGAGAAAGCTATTCTTGATGAATTTAAAATCGCTTATGAAACTTGCGAAATTGTTTTGGTTTCAGGCGGGTTAGGTCCTACACACGATGATATAACCAGAACCTGCGTTGTTAAATTTTTTGAAACCGAATTAATTGAAAACGCAGAAGTTCTTGAAAATATTGAAATGTTGTTCAAAAAGAGGAACAGGAAAGTAACTGAGTTAAACAAAGCGCAGGCATTGGTTCCTAAAATTTCCACACCAATCATGAATCCCCGTGGAACCGCACCGGGAATGTGGATAGATAAAGATGATAAATTTTTTGTTGTAATGCCCGGTGTACCTTACGAAATGAAAGGAATGATGGAGGATTTTGTTATTCCGTCTCTTACGGAAAGTTTAAAGAATAGTGGTATTGTTATACAACGTCGTATTCTTCAAACAACCGGAATTCCCGAATCAACACTCGCTGAGAGATTGGGCAATATAGATGAGCTTCTGCAAGGATCTCAACTTGCATTTTTACCATCAATCGGTGGAGTAAAACTACGGATAACAACACAGGCAAAATCTGAAGAAGAAGCAAACAGCAGACTAACAGAAATAGAGCAGAAGATAAGAGCAAAAGCAGGAAGATTTATCTTCGGCAAAGACAATGATAGTCTGGAAACTGTTGTTGCCAAGCTTTTAACAGAGCGTGATTTAAAAATTGCAACTGCCGAATCCTGTACAGGCGGACTTATAGCTGATACACTTACAAATATTAGTGGGAGCAGCAATTACTTTGAAAGAGGAATTGTTTCATACAGCAATGCTTCAAAGGTTGAATTGCTGCGTGTTGATGAAGATGCTATCGCTGAGCATGGTGCTGTTAGCCTGGAAGTTGCTATGCAGATGGCGGCAGGTATAAAAGCAACCAGTGGTTCGGATATCGGTATAGCCGTTACCGGAATTATGGGTCCGACTGGTGCAACAACAGAAAAACCGGTTGGCCTTGTGTACATCGGCTATTGCGATGATAATGTCTGTACTGTAAAGAAATTTGTTTTCGGCAATGAGAGACTGCTTAATAAACAAAGAACTCTTTATGCTGCACTCGATATGGTAAGAAAACAGCTTCTGGGAATTTCTTTAGATGCTTAGATTGTTCGTTGCACTGAAAATTCCTTCAGATGTAAAACGAAATCTTTTTGAAATTTGCCGTAAACTTGCCGGTAAAAATGATTATAGATGGGAAAATCCTCAAAAAATTCATCTGACTTTAAAATTTATCGGGAAAATTGAAGAAGACAATTTAATTTCCCTTAAAGAAAGCCTTGATTTTATCAGCGAATACCGTTCCTTTGATTTCAGGATAACGAAATTTGGATTTTTTTTTCGCGATAAAGATCCTAAAATTTTATGGACCGGGTTGGAAACCGATGAAAGAATTTTTAAGTTGGTTCACGATTTAAACCAAACATTAAGCAGATTTTCAGTACCTGTTGAGAATCGGAAATTTAAACCTCATTTAACTATGCTTCGAATAAAAAAGAATCCTGGGATTGAATTTGTTAACAGATTCAAAGAGTATTCATTCGATGAAATGAATTTTACTGCAAAAGAAGCTGTACTTATGAAAAGCGAACTTTTACAATCAGGTGCTGTGTATTCAGAAATTCAAAAATATAATTTAATGTAATGGAGGGCATATGCCGAATGAGAGAGAACAAAAGTTAAAAATAATTGAAGATGCCATATCAACAATAGAAAAAACGTACGGCAAGGGTTCAATAATGAAGCTTGGCGATGGAGTCGTCCACGATATCGAGTCTATCCCAACCGGTGCTTTATCACTTGATTTTGCTCTAGGAATCGGGGGAATTCCAAGAGGAAGAGTTACCGAGGTTTACGGACCTGAGTCAAGCGGTAAAACTACTTTGTGTCTTCATGTTATTGCTGAAGCACAAAAGAAAGGCGGATTGGCAGCGTTTATAGATGCAGAGCATGCACTTGATGTAAATTATGCAAAAAGACTTGGTGTGGATACTTCTAATTTATTAATCTCACAACCGGATTTTGGTGAGCAGGCTCTGGAGATTGCCGATACTCTTGTTAGAAGTAATGCCCTTGATATCATTGTAATTGATTCTGTTGCTGCTCTTGTGCCACGCTCTGAAATAGAAGGGGAAATGGGCGACGCTACAATGGCTGTTCAGGCTCGTTTGATGTCTCAGGCCTTAAGGAAACTTACTGCAGCAATTTCAAAATCTAAGACCGCTGTTGTTTTCATTAACCAGTTAAGAAGTAAGATCGGTGTGATGTTTGGCAATCCTGAAACTACAACTGGCGGTAATGCACTTAAATTTTATGCTTCTTTAAGAATTGATATCAGACGGATAGCAGCAATTAAAGATGGTGACCAGGTTATAGGTAACAGAACTAAGGTGAAAATTGTTAAAAGCAAAGTTGCACCTCCATTCAAGCAGGTTGAGTTTGATATTCTTTATAATGAAGGTATCAGCAAAACAGGTGACTTAATTGATCTGGGAGTTGACCGGGGAATAATTAAGAAAAGCGGTGCATGGTTTACTTATGGTGAAGATCGGTTCCAGGGAAGAGAGGGATTTCGCCAGAAGCTTGTGGAGTTAGCTGATATGCGTGAAAGCCTCGAAAAAGAAATAAGAATAAATCTTGGTATGATCAAGAATGGTTCTGAACAGCTAGAAGAAAACAAAGAAGAAAGTAAATCGAAAGAGAAAAAAGCAAAAAAATGATTTTAAATGCTTGTAGAGAAAATTGTTAAAAAGGATTCGAAAAATGTTGTAGTACATTTTAATAATGATGAAGCTATAATTCTTGCACTCGATATATTTTTGCAAAGCGGTCTGAAGAAAAATGATGAAATTTCCGATGACCGCTTTTCTTTTTTAATCAGAGAAAATAAGTTATTCTATATTAAGCAAAGGGCTTTCAGATTCTTGGGAAGACGACCACACTCTGCATCAGAGCTTCGGGTGAAACTTATGCAGAAAGGTTATGAAAAAGAACTTATAAAAGAAGTTATTGAGTACTTGAATCAGAAAAACTACCTGGATGATTTCTCTTTCGCAAAGCAGTTTTTAAAAGATAGATTGGAATTAAAAGGCTGGAGTAAAAGAAGATTAAAATCTGAATTAATCAAAAAAGGAATTAATACAGATGTAATCGAAAAGATATTGCAGGAAAATTATGATGAAAATAAAGAAATTGAAAACGCGATGAATGCTGCACGTAAGAAATTAAAATCGTTAAAAACTAAATCAAACGATGCAGTTGTTCTTAAAAATAAGTTAAGTTCATTTCTTGGATTAAGAGGATACAATTATGATATTACAAAAGAGGTTTGCGATAAATTAATTGAAGAAGAGAATCCTGATTAGCTAATTTCCTTTTAATCCTGTTTTTAGTTTTTCATGAAGCTTAACAATCATGTTCCCAACCTCAGGAAAGTGAACTTTTTCCTTTGCTTCATCAACAGTAAACCATTTTCTTTTACGCAGATTTTTTTCAGGATAATCTTCTTTATATTTCTCAACTTCCATCGAATAAACAACAACAGAAGTTGATCCACCGTACTTCTGAGTTGTAAATGAACCAAGTTCCATAGTTTCATTCGTTCCCAGTATACCGGCTTCTTCAAATGCTTCTTTTTTAGCCGATTCAAATGCAGAAAGATTAAACTCTACAAAACCTTTTGGTATGATCCATCTTTTTTTTCTTATAGATGTAATGAGCAAGATTTCCACATTGCCATCAACCTTGCGGTAGGGTATGATGGCCGACTGATCAAAGTGATAAATAGTTTCTCTCTCTTATTGTGAATTCAAATTGCTGTAACAAAAATATAATTATTCAGTTAAAAATGTTATATCTGAAAAATTATTTCAAAAAAATATTTTTAGTTGCTGATAGATCATTATAAAATTTATCTTTTAAGTTAAGTGATAAATTATTTTGTAAATTTAAAGCACCAAAATGTTTAACAATTCTTTATCAGTCGATCAGAATATATTTTATGATGAAGATAATTGAAAACTATTCACTGAAAAGCTTAAATACATTCGGTGTAGATGTAAAAACCAGATATATCGCAGAAATATTCTCTGATAATGATCTCTTTAAATTATTGGAAGATAAAGAATTCGAAAGTGTTCGTAAGTTTATCCTCGGTGGTGGAAGCAATATCCTATTTACAAAAGATTTTGAGGGATTGGTTATAAAAAACTCTATTCCCGGAATTAACATAATCGACGAAGATGATGAATCTATAATTATTGAAACCGGTGCAGGTGTAAACTGGGATGATTTTGTAAGCTACTGTGTTGAAAAAAAGTGGTGCGGTGTTGAAAATCTGTCTCTTATTCCGGGAACTGTTGGTGCTGCACCGATTCAAAATATTGGTGCTTATGGTCAGGAATTGAAAAACGTATTATACAATCTTGAAGGCATTTTTATTGAAACGGGAGAGAAAAAAATCTTTAATAATTATGAATGTAAATTTTCCTATCGCGAAAGTATTTTTAAAAATGAGTTTAAAAACAAATTTGTAATAACCCGGATTGTATTTAAACTTAGCAAAAAACCGGAAGTTAATATTTCTTATCCCTTGGTTCGGGAGGAACTTAACAACAGGAAAATAAGTGATCCTAAAATTAGGGATTTAAGAAAAATTGTGGTCGATATTCGAAACTCGAAATTACCTGATCCGAAAATCATAGGAAATGCAGGAAGCTTTTTTAAAAATCCGGTTGTAAGAAATGATAAGTTTAAAATGCTGAAAGAAAAGTACCCCGATTTGAATTCTTATCCGGTTGATGACGATCATGTTAAACTCTCTGCCGCAGCTTTAATAGAAAAATGCGGATGGAAAGGTAAACGTATTGGTAATTGTGGATCTTATGAAAAACAGCCTTTGGTGATTGTAAATTATGGTGAGGCCACTGCCGGTGAGATATTGGAACTGGCAAATAATATTAGATCATCTGTTGAAGAAAATTTTGAAGTAACCTTGCAACAGGAAGTAAATTTAGTTTAAGAAATTTCTTTAATCTTAATTTTAAGAATCGTAATTAATGAAGAAGATTGTAATAAATTTTCTGGGAAATATGTATTATGATACGCGTACGTTCAATCTTTATAATTCATTAGAGGTAAAGGGACACGGTGTAAAGTTTATTGGTTTCGATTGGCTTACCCCTGAATTTAAAACCATTAAAAAGAAGAATATCTCGATTACAAAATTATCAAAAACGAGATTTTCGATCTTTTTCTATCTGCAATTTTTCTTTTCACAATTACATTCATGTTTAACAACAAAAGCAGATATTTACTTTGCTTCGGATTTTTTTTCACTTCCTGTCTGCGTGATTACAGCCAAAATAAGAAGAGCTAAAGCATTTTACGATTCACGTGAAATTTATACCGAGCTTCCATTCCATGATGAAAAACCTGTATTAAAAAAAATGTTTAAGATTCTTGAAAAATATTTAATCAAAAGCGTGGATCGAATTTTTACCACAGGCGAAATGGATTCACAGTATCTTAAAAAACTATATCCCATAAAGGAAACATTTCTGCTTCGCAATCTTCCCTTAACAAAAACTGATATAATTCCGATTGATTTTCATAATAAGTTTAACATTCCTGATGATTCAATTACTATTCTGTACCAGGGAATAATTGTTAAGGGCAGAGGCATCGATACATATTATAAAGCTGTACAAAAGATGGTAAACCTTTACCTTATTATTTTAGGCGGGGGAGAGCATCTTAAATTTTACAATGCACTCGCAAATGAAATGAAAATTTCGGATCGCGTTATTTTTGCAGGAAAAATTTCTCAGGATGAAATATTAAACTACACAGCAGGTGCTTTTGTCGGTCTTTCAATAATCGATAACATTAGTGTTAACAATTACTACGCTTTGCCGAACAAATTATTCGAATATGTGATGAGTGGTTTACCGGTGATTGTAAACGATCTTCCACAAATGCAAAAAGTTGTTAACGATCATGACATTGGTGAAGTAATTAAGAATACAAATGAAGATGAACTTATTTCTGTGTTAAAAAACTGGAATGAAAATAGAGATCTTTATAAAACAAAAAAGGAGAATTGCAAAAAGGCTTCACTTGAATTGAACTGGGAAAAAGAGTTTAGTAATGTTTATCATTTATTTGAATAGCCAGTAATATAATGCCTAAAACGTTCGATGTGATAATTCCAACATATAATAATCTTGCTGAACTAAAAGAATGTCTTGAAGGGTTTGTAGAACAGACTTTCAAAGATTTCAGAATAATTGTTTGTGTGGACGGTTCGTCTGATGGAACAAATGAATATCTCAACAATTCAAAATTCGATTTTGAATTACTAGTACTTAATCACGAAAACAACGCACATAAAGGAAGAGACGAGACTCGCAATTTATCTTTGAACAATATTTCTTCAGAATATATTTTACTTTTTGACTCGGATATAGTGCCGGATAAAGATCTTCTCCAAAATCATCTTGAACTGCTGGAAAAAAAAGAATGTATTTCAGTTGGAGAGATTATCTATAAAAACAGACATGAAAATATATGGGCTTTTTATCTTCAAACACGGGGAAAAGGAAAATATAATGATCGTGAAGAAATTCCAGCATATTATTTAAATACGCAAAACGCTGCTCTCAGATCAAGATATTTTATTGAATCCGGCGGACATGATCCTGAGTTAAGCAAATCATATGGTGGCGATGACACGGTTTTAGGTTATCGGATAAATAAAAAATTCAATATACCAACCATTTTTAATAAATCAGCCGAAGGTTGTTCGGTTCTTCAAAAGTCGTTAAACATAGCTTTGGAACAAATGAGAGAATTCGGAAACATTAATCTTAAAATCATAAAAAATAAATATCCTGAACTTGATCAAATATTTAAATTGAATATTATTGAATCTAAAGCATTGCATCACTCTCTTATTCGTTTATTCTTAAAAAAGCCAATTGCACAAGCCCTGCTTAAATCTGTCAAAATTTTCCCTTTGAAAATCAGGTTGTGGTGTATACAATTTCTTGTCTTTTATAGTATATATAAAGGTTATAAATCCAATTCCTAATAGATAAAATCAAATCTGAATTTCAAATATCATCGAACGTTATAATAACTTGTATATGTTGTGCCTGAACAGTTTGATGTTACATTATGACAAATAATCAGGATAAAAGCGAAAACTTATCTGCTGATAAGAAAAAACTGAAAATGGATTTGTTGTGCGATGTATTAATCAAAGACTGGATGAACCTGTTCCTATCTACAATAAAATAGTTAAAATGGATTAACTTGATTAGTGTGAACAAATAATTTTTCGAGGAGATTTTACTACCAACGAATTGCATTATCTGCTGTGATTCAGATCATTTTCATAATTGTTCAAAGAGATTTTACTTTGTAACTTGAACAACGATTTTTATGGTTTTCAAGCTTTAAAATATGAATTTATGGTTGTTAAAGTTTGAAACTTAACCAATGACAATATAAAATAAGGAGTAAAGAATGTCTGTAAATGTTGGAGACAAGGCGCCGGATTTCACACTTTTTAATCAGGATGCTGAGAAAGTCTCACTCGATGATTATAAGGGGAAACGAATTGTACTTTTGTTTTTCCCATTTGCTAACACAGGTGTCTGTACTAAAGAAATGTGCACTTTCAGAGATGAGTTAAAGGCTTACGAAGATCTGGACGCGCAGGTTTTAGGAATTAGTGTTGATAGTCACTTTGCCTTAAAAATGTGGCAGGAAAAAAATAAAACCAATTTCCCGCTTCTTAGTGATTTCAATAAAGAAGTTGCAAAATCTTACGGCGTTTTGTATGATGGTTTTGCAGGTGGAAAATATGGTTATCTTGGCGTTGCGAAACGTTCAGCATTTGTGGTTGATAAAGATGGAACTATAAAATATGCTGAAAGCCATGAAAACGCTGGTGAAGAACCAAGTTATGAAAACATCAAAAGTGCTCTGGAAAAATTAGATTAAAATTATTTGTTTGATATACTGAAGCAGCGGGATTCCTGCTGCTTCATTTTTATTTTAGGAGATAAAAATGGTTGAGGAAGGTAAGAAAGCGCCATCTTTTTCTTTAAAAGATCAGGATGGAGAGAAAGTCTCTTTAAATGATTTTACAGGCAAAAATGTGATCCTGTATTTTTATCCAAAAGATAATACTTCGGGTTGTACACAGGAAGCGTGCAATTTCAGGGACGAACTTCCTGATTTTAGTAAACTTAATGCTGTAATTCTCGGTGTAAGCCCCGATTCTGTTGTTTCACATAAAAAGTTTGCAGCCAAATATGAATTGCCATTTCGTTTACTTAGCGATGAAAAAAAACAGCTCGTTGAAAAATACGGTGTGTGGAAAGAAAAAAGTATGTACGGAAGAAAATATATGGGTGTTGAAAGATCAACATTTGTAATCGATAAAACAGGTAAGGTGAGAAAAATTTTCAGGAAAGTAAAAGTAGCAAATCACAATAAAGAATTGTTAGAAGCACTGAAAGAAATAGAATAAATGGGGAACATCGTTTATATAACCAGGAGAGAAACGTTTGCAGCTTCTCATCGTCTTTCAAAACCCGGACTTTCGGATGAAGAAAATTTTAAGTTATTCGGAAAATGTAGTAATCCAAACTGGCACGGACACAATTATACTCTTGAAGTAATAGTTGCCGGTGAAGTCGATTCTGAAACTGGTTTTGTTATGGACTTAAGTGAACTTAAGGAAATTGTAAGAACGAACGTTATTTCTAAAGTTGATCATAAAAACCTGAATCTTGATACGGATTTTTTAAAAGGAATTAATCCAACTTCAGAAAATATTGCTGTTGCAATATGGAATGAATTAAATGAGAAAATAACAAAAGGAAAATTATATTCAATAAAGTTGTACGAAACAGAGAACAACTATTTTGAATACAAAGGAGAAAAAACTTGAACAAAGATGTTGTAAATGATCTGGCCAAAAAATTGCTCGAGGAGATTGGGGAGGATCCCGGAAGAGAAGGTCTGGTAAAAACTCCGCAAAGGATTGCTGAATCCTATGAGTTCTTAACTAAGGGTTACAGGCAGAATGTAGAAGATGTTTTGAATGGTGCGGTGTTTAATGAAAAATATGATGAAATGGTTGTGGTTAACAATATCGATTTCTACAGTCTGTGTGAGCATCACCTTCTTCCGTTTTACGGTAAGGTACATGTGGCATACATACCAGATGGAAAGATAGTAGGTTTAAGTAAAATACCAAGAATTGTTGAGATGTTTTCGAGAAGACTCCAGGTTCAGGAAAGAATGACACAGGAAATTGCAGATACACTTGCGAAACAGTTACAGCCAATAGGTGTTGCCGTGGTTTCCGAAGCATTCCATATGTGTATGATGATGCGTGGTGTTGAAAAACAAAACTCATCTGCCACAGCAAGTGCAATGCACGGTGTATTTAAAGAAGATGCTCGTACCAGGATGGAATTTCTTAATTTGATTTCAAGTAAAAATCTTAGATAATGGAAAAATCCAAATCGGGAATATGGATAACAGGTGCCAGCTCAGGAATTGGTTGGGCTGTGGCTAAAGAATTTTCATCTGTGGGATGTAATGTATTTGCTTCTGCACGTCGAGTAAATGAGCTTGAAAAGTTAGCTGATGAGATTGGAAATGCACAGGTTGGAGTCTATCCCTGTAATGTGGCATCACAGGCTAATGTGAATCAAACTTTTAAAAAAATATCTGCCGATTATAAAATAGATTGTCTTGTAAATAATGCAGGTGTTACATCATTTAAACCTGCAGAAGACAATTCAATTAAAGAAATTAATGAAATAATTAATTCAAATCTTCTCGGCTCGATTTATGCAATAAAGGCAGTGCTTCCTCATATGAAAAAAAACGGCGGAGGTACAATCATCAATATTCTTTCTTTCGCAATTGAAAAAACATTCATAAACAGCTCAGCGTATACTGCTTCTAAAATGGGATTGCTGGGTTATTCAAGAGTCCTGAGAGAAGAAGTTCGGGATTACAATATCAGGGTGATGAATATTGTCCCGGGTGCAACCGAAACCCCAATGTGGGCAAGAGAAATAAGAGAAAAAGAAGGTAGTAGAATGATGAATGCAGAAAGTATTGCCAGAATTATGGTATCGTCATTTTTACACAAGGACAATGTAGTAACCGAGGAAATTGTTGTAAGACCTATCGGAGGTGATATTTAACTTGGGGATTTAACCGACATTTATAAATTTCTGATTTGACATAAGAATATTTTTCTATATTTTAACATCAACAATAATGAAACTACATTTAACACATACCGTTACTGTTCACCATCACCATCCAAGTAATACGTGCGCCGGTATGTGAAAGTTCATTTTTTTATAAAAAGAATTTGACCTTATCCGGCTTTTGCCGGATTTTTTGTTTTAAAGTGATTGTGAGGATAAAATAATGAATGGAAATCTCAAACTAGCAGTTCAGAGTAAAGGCAGATTGACTGATAAATCTCTTGAACTACTGAAACATTGCGGACTTGACATCGAAGATTACTCGGAAAGACTTTTTATTCCTGCAGGAAATTTCTCTATGGATATTTTGTTCCTTCGTGATGATGATATTCCCGAATATGTACAGGATGGTGTTGCAGATATTGGGATAGTTGGTGAAAATATTTTCCTGGAAAAACAAACCCAAACAAAGATTCTTGAAAAGCTCGGTTTTGGCAGATGCAGTTTATTGATAGCTCATCCCGAGAAAACCAAATTAAAAGATGTAAAGGATATTGAAGGAAAAACCATTGCCACTTCATATCCAGTTATATTAAAAAGTTTTCTTAAGAAAGAAAAAATTAATGCCAAAGTAATTGAGTTAAGCGGTTCGGTTGAGATTGCACCATCTCTAGGTGTAGCAGATCTGATTTGTGACATAGTATCTTCAGGAAATACTTTAATGCAGAATAAGCTTAAAGGCTCTTTCAAAGTATTCGATTCGCAGGCAGTGTTAATTGGTTCTGTAAAAAATTCTCTCCCGGAAACAAAGAGAAAAATCCTTTCCGATCTTTTGCTACGAATTCGTTCAGTATTAACTGCAAGAAATTCAAAATACCTTATGATGAATATTCCGAAATCGTCGCTAAATAAGATTACCGGGATAATTCCTTCCTTAAAAAGTCCGACTGTTCTAAATCTTGCAGATGATAAAATGCTTGCGGTGCATGCTGTGATTCCATCAGATAAATTCTGGGCTATAGTTGATGATCTTAAAACCGCGGGTGCTTCAGGAATTCTTTTATTACCAATTGAAAATATGATATTATGAAGACGTACAGCTTTTCAAAACTTAGTCCAAAGCAGATATCTGAATTAACAAAAAGACCTGCAATTAATTTCGATCAAACATTTAAAATCGTTAAACCGATTATTGATGATGTAAAATCGAATGGTTTGGAAGCAGCATTAAAATATGCCAAGAAATTCGATGGATTAATATCAAATAAATTTAGAACTGCAGAAAAAGAAATACTAAAGGTAAAAACAAACCTTCCTCCAAAGATAAAAAGGGCAATCGATTCAGCTTATAAAAACATCAGGAAGTTCCATCTGAAACAATTACCGAAGAGTTATAAACTCGAATCAGTTCATGGGATTAATTGTTCAAGAGAGTTGAGAGCAATTGAAAATGTTGGATTGTACATTCCAGGGGGAAGTGCAGTTCTGCCTTCAACAATGTTGATGCTTGGAGTTCCTGCACAAATAGCTGGTTGCAAGAGAGTTGTGGTTTGTTCACCGGCAAAAGATGGAAAGGTAAATGATAGCTTGTTATATGCTGCATTTAAATGTGGAATTAAGGAATTTTATAAAATCGGCGGTGCACAGGCAGTTGCATTAATGGCTTACGGTGATGAATCGGTTCCAAAAGCTTCAAAGATATTTGGTCCCGGAAATCAGTTTGTAACAGCGGCGAAGCTGCTTGTAAGTATTGATCCTGAAGGTTGTTCAATCGATATGCCTGCTGGTCCGAGTGAGCTTTTAATTGTTGCCGATGAAACAGCAAATCCTGCTTTTGTTGCTGCAGATCTTTTATCACAAGCGGAACACGGAATCGATTCACAAGTAGTTCTTGTTACGACTTCCATTGAACTCGCGAAAAACGTTGAGAAAGAAATTAAAAAACAGTTGAAAGAACTTCCGAGAGAAAAGATAGCAACTGGTTCACTTAATAATTCGTTCGCATTAATTATTAAGAAAATAGAACAGGGAATTGAATTCAGCAATCTTTATGCACCTGAGCATTTAATTCTGAACGTGAAAAGTCCGGCGAAGTATAAGTCTAAAATAAAAAATGCGGGTTCGGTTTTTCTTGGAAATTATTCACCTGAAAGTGCAGGAGATTATGCATCGGGTACAAATCATTCTTTGCCAACTTATGGTTTCGCAAAATCTTTCAGTGGTGCTACGGTTGAATCATTTATGAAGTCGATGACATTTCAATCATTAACGAAAGACGGTTTGAAAAATATTTCTGAAACAGTTCAAACATTGGCAGAAACTGAAGAATTGATCGCTCACAGGAATGCGGTTAAAATAAGATTAAGTTAAAGATTAAGTTTAAGAGTAAGAATAAAATGGAAATTAAAAAACTTGTAAGACAAAACATTCTAGATCTGAAGCCATACACTTCAGCAAGGGATTTGTATTCAAACGGAATTTTGCTCGATGCAAATGAAAACAGTTTAGGTTCAACATTTACAGAAATTAATGAGCTAAATCTAAATCGCTATCCTGATCCTCATCAAAACGATCTTCGGGAATTGATCAGTAATCGCCTGAATGTATTGAAAGAAAATTTATTCTTTGGTGTCGGTTCCGATGAGATAATTGATTTGCTTATAAGAATATTCTGCAAACCGGGAAAAGATAAAATAATGATTCCCGAACCTACTTATGGAATGTACAAGGTATCAGCGGATATTAATAATGTTCCTATTGTAAGTGTTTTGCTGAACGATGATTTTCAAATCGATTTAGATGAGATTGAAAAAAGTTATTCCGAAAGTATAAAAATAATTTTTCTGTGTTCGCCCAATAATCCGACGGGAAATTTGTTAAATAAACCGGATGTACTTGAACTTTGTAGAAAATGTAATTCGATCATTATCGTAGATGAAGCATATATTGATTTTGCAGAAGAAGGAACTTTGCTAGATGAAATAAAAAATAATCCTAATCTTGTTGTAATGAGAACTTTCTCTAAAGCATGGGGATTAGCTGGTGCAAGATTGGGTTATTGTGCAGCCAATGAGGAAATAATTAAGCTACTTTTCAAAGTAAAAGCTCCATATAACATAAACACATTAACAAGATTTGCACTCAGAGAAGCTGTAAAAAGTGAACAGTTAAAGAACTCTTATATTAAAACCATAATTGAAGAAAGAGAAAAATTAAAGACAGAACTTGCGAAATTTGCTGAAATTTCAAAAATATTTGATTCCAATGCAAACTTTTTGCTTATTAAATGTTCAGATGCAAAAAATGTTTTGCAAAAGCTTGCTGCTAAAGGTATTATTATAAGAGACAGAAGCGATCAGCCGAAACTGGCAAACTGTTTGAGAATTTCCGTTGGAACCGAAGAGCAGAATAAAATTTTACTGGATGCACTAAAGGAAATATTAAAGTGAATAAAGTAGTTATCGACAAAGAATATTTTGATATTAATTCTTCAAAAGCAGCAGGCTTAATAAGCGGATTGAAGAAATTATCACAAATGGATTTTTCTATTGAAGTTTCTTCTAAGCAGTTTAATGATACGCTAAATAAGATTCTTTATCTTGAAGGTATTACAATTAATGATGATAAAGCTAAAACCGAAAATATTTTTAAGATCGATTCATCCGGTTTGGTTAAGAAGAATGAAAATATCCTTAACAAAAAATCCCCGGTTAAAAATTTAGATGGAGCGATCGAGATTGTTTTAAAAAATCTTAGGACAGCTTCTGTTAAAAGAAAAACAAAAGAAACAGATATCAGAATTGAACTTTCTTTAGATGGAAATGGTAAATCAAAAATCTCTACAGGTATCGGATTTTTCGATCATATGCTTGAACAAATTGCTAGACATTCAAACATAAATCTTAATATAAAAGTAAAAGGGGATTTGCACATTGATGAACATCATACTATTGAAGATACGGGTCTTGCAATGGGTGAAGCATTACGTGAAGCGTTGGGTAATAAAAAAGGAATTAAAAGATACGGCTTCCTGCTTCCGATGGATGATTCGATTGCTCAGTGTACAATCGATCTTGGTGGAAGATCGTACCTTAATTTTAAATGCAAATTTGACAGAAATAAAGTTGGCGAATTTCCAACAGAATTAACGGAGGAATTTTTCAGAGCGATTTCATCTGCTCTTAAAGCAAATATTTACATCCGTGCAAAAGGTAAGAATGATCATCACAAGATTGAATCAATCTTTAAAGCTTTCGCCAAAGCATTGAATGAAGCCTGCAGGTTCGATGAAAGAAATATGGGAATACTTCCATCAACAAAAGGTATGTTATGATAGCAATTATAGATTATGTTGCTGGCAATGTTGCATCCGTAGCTAACGCTGTTAATACCATAAATACAGATTATAAGATAACCTGTAACGAAATTGATCTCTTAAATGCGAGTAAAATAATATTCCCCGGTGTTGGTGAAGCTTCATCTGCGATGAAAAAACTTCACAAATTAAATTTGTATTCAATGCTTCGAATTTGTAAAAAACCATTACTCGGTATTTGTCTTGGAATGCAATTAATGGCAGAATACTCAAAGGAAGGTAAGGTAATGGGACTGGGACTTTTCCGCGGTTCAACCGAAATGTTTGATAATACAGTTACAAAAGTTCCACATATGGGATGGAATAGTATAGATATCAAAAAAGAAAGTAAATTACTCGATGGGATAAAATCCGGTGAGAAATTCTACTTTGCAAATTCATATTATCTGCCTTTGAATGATTGTACAACTTCAGTTACGAATCATCAAATAGATTTCTCTGCATCAATTGAAAATGGAAATTTGTTCGGAGTTCAGTTTCATCCTGAAAAATCCGGAGAAGCCGGTTTAAAAATCCTGAAAAATTTTATTGAGCTATGATAATAATTCCCGCAATTGATATATACGACAACAAGGTTGTAAGACTTTCGAAAGGCGATTTCAAACAAATTACATTTTATAATGATTCGCCACTCAAACAAGCTAAAGTTTTTGAAAATGCCGGCTTTGAACTAATTCACATTGTCGATCTTGAAGGTTCAAAAACGGGAAAGTTTACAGCAATGGAAATCATTAAAGAGATTAAGTCTAATACAGAATTAAAAATACAGTTTGGCGGTGGAATAAGAGATGTGAAATCTGCTTCACAGCTTTTTGATGCCGGGGTGGACTTTGCTGTGATGGGTTCCATTGTTGTAAAGAATCCTCCTGAATTTAAGTTAATAGTTGAAAATCACGGATCCGAAAAAGTTATTACTGCCGTAGATGTTCAGGATGAAAAAGTTCATATTTCCGGCTGGACTCAGGAATCGGATTTATCGCTTTATGATCTAATTGATTTTTGTATGAATACGGGTGTAAGAAAATTTATTTGTACAGATATTTCGAAAGATGGAACTTTGAAAGGATTAAGTACGGAGCTATACAAAAAAATTGAAGATCATTATCCGGAAATTCAGCTTATATTTTCAGGTGGAGTAAAAGATATTGAAGAAATAAAAAAACTTAGAGAATTAAATCCGTATGCTGTTGTAGTGGGTAAAGCTATTTATGAAGAAAAAATAGATTTGAAGGAGTTAGCACAACTTGCTTTGTAAAAGGATAATTCCGTGTCTCGATGTAAAAGATGGCAGAGTTGTTAAAGGAACAAATTTTATAAATCTTGTTGATGCGGGTTCCCCTGTTGAACTTGCTGCAAGGTATTCTAACGAAGGTGCAGATGAACTTGTTTTCCTGGATATTACAGCTTCTGCTGAAAAAAGAAAAACTCTGGTAAATTTAGTTAAAGATGTTGCCCGTGAAATAAGAATTCCTTTTACTGTAGGTGGTGGAATCTCGGAATTAAAAGATATTGAGGTGCTTCTTAAGTCTGGTGCTGATAAAGTTTCACTTAATACATCCATTGTCAAAAATCCGGAGTTGATTACACAAGCATCAAAACAATTCGGCTGTCAGGCAGTTGTAGCTGCAATTGATGTTAAGCTTGTTGAAAATACTTATAAAATTTTTATAAAAGGAGGTAGCGAAGAGACAGAACTGGAAGGTTTTTCCTGGTGCGAAAATGTAACCAACCTTGGTGCCGGTGAAATCCTATTAACTTCTATGGATAGAGACGGAACAAAGTTCGGATATGATATTGAATTCTTAAAAGAGCTGACTTCACTTGTTACCGTTCCGGTAATTGCTTCAGGAGGAGCAGGAAAGAAAGAAGATTTCTTAGATGCTTTTCAAAAGGCAGATGTTGACGCTTGTTTAGCCGCAAGTCTTTTCCATTTTAATATTTTACCGATAAAAGAATTAAAAGAATATCTTAACAATAATGGAATTAATGTAAGGTTATAATGATAGATATATCAAAATTAAACTTTGAAAAATTGAATGGTCTTGTTCCTGCCGTTGTGGTTGATAAAAACACAGATGCAGTTTTAATGCTTGGATTTATGAATAAGGAAGCTATTTCGAGAACAATCGAAACAAAACTCGTTACATTTTTCAGCAGGACGAGAAACAAACTATGGACAAAAGGTGAAACCTCCGGTAATTTTTTAAAGCTTATTGAAATCAAATCTGATTGTGATAATGATTCACTTTTAATTTATGCTGAACCGGAAGGGAATACTTGCCACACGGGAAATTATTCTTGCTTCGATGTTAAAAAAACAGGAACATTAAAATTTCTTCAACAGTTATCGGAAATCATAAAAGAACGAAAACAAAATCTCCCCGAAGATTCTTACACAACAAAACTATTTAAAGAAGGGGAGAATAGAATAATCCAAAAGGTGGGTGAAGAAGTAGTTGAGACTCTCATCGCAGCAAAGAATAATGACAGGGAAGAAATAATAAATGAAGTTTCCGATTTGATGTATCACCTTCTTGTGATGCTGGAAGAAAAAGATATTGAACTGTCTGACGTAGTTGCTAACTTAGAAAAAAGACATCGAAGCAATTAAAACCCGCCCTTGCAATGTTTTGATGTACAAGCTAAAAATTAAGAGGTTTGTTTTCTAATTCCCGCACAAAATTCTGATCTAAAATCATCCTTACCCTCCAATCTGAAGACCACAATTAATTTGAAAAATGGCAGTAAATTGTAATATTTATATTATAAAATCGAAAATATTAAACCGATTCAAAATAATTTGAAACAATATTTTGTGTATTTTTATTTGTTAATATTTAGATATCGTAAGAATAGTTTTAGATGAGTGTAGAATTATATTTTAATAATAAGAAAAGCCTGGTTTTACCGGGATCACGGTTGCACGAATATGGGGAAGCAATTGGAATCCGTGTTCCAACCTCGTGTAACAGGCAGGGGAAGTGTAAAGAATGCATTGTTGAAGTTACGGAGGGAATGGAACTACTTTCTTCACCAACTGATAAAGAATCACATCTTAAAGATAATTTTCGTTTATCGTGCCAATGTAAAATTATTGCTGATTCGGGTGTATTAAGATGCAATACGATGAGAAGGGGAAGTTTGAGAATTGAAAAAAAAGCTCTTCATCTTTCAGTGCTTGATAATAAATTTGAAATCGATCCCGCTGTTACAAGAGATGGCGATAAAATTTTATTAGATGGTATTGAAATAGAAAAAAGTAATGCGCCAATTCACGGAGTTGCTGTTGATCTTGGAACAACAACGGTAGTAGTAAGATTATTTAATCTTGAAACAGGCGAATTAATTGCAGATACATCGTTTGAAAATCCGCAACGATTTGGTGGTTCGGATGTTATGGCAAGAATTCATTATGATACAATTAATAAAGGCAAAGTTCTTCAGAGAACACTTGCCGGATATTTAAGTCACGCCATTGAAGATTTCCCTGTTGATCCCAAAACAATTTATGAAGTTGTAATTGCCGGCAACTCAACAATGCGTGATCTTTTCTTTCGTCTTGATGTTTATTCAATCGGGCAAAATCCTTATCGTTCAATTACTGAAATCGAAAAAGGCGAAGGCAAAAGAACAACAACGAGTATTTCAGATTCAATAAAAAAAATAAAACTTCCGGTTCATCCAAAAGCCCGTGTTTACGGATTGCCTATAATAAGCGGACATGTTGGTGCAGATGCCGCTGCTTGTATGCTGGCAGTAAACATTGCAAATGAAGATCGGCTGATTGCAATAATGGATATCGGGACAAACACAGAATTGATACTAGGTAATAAAAATAAAATACTTGCCGCGTCCTGTCCTGCAGGACCTGCATTTGAAGGCGGGAATATCTCGTGTGGTATGCCGGGATTTCGCGGTGCTATTGAAAAAATTATGCTGGATAAAAAAGGTTCATTCGAGTATAAAGTGATAGAAGAAACAAAGCCGGAAGGAATTTGCGGATCGGGATTGATAGATCTTTTAAGCGAGCTTCTTAAAAATGATCGGATGAATTACCTGGGACGATTTAAACACGAGGAACAAAAAATTAATATTTATTCTAATGGAAGTTCGCAGGTTTATATTAATGAAAAAGATGTAAACGAATTAGCCCAGGCAAAAGGAGCAAACGTCGCCGGTTTATATACGGTTTTTAAAAATTATGGTGTTAAATTTAACGATGTTGATGTTTTTTATTTAGCAGGAGGTTTCGGTCGTCATATTAATATTGAATCTGCTAAAAGGATAGGACTTATTCCTAACATAGATGAATCAAAAATTCTTCAGGTTGGTAACGCTTCGATTGAAGGTGCCAGTATAGGGTTGCTATCCAAAACTAAAAGAAAAGAACTCGAAGAACTTGTAAACAAAGTAACCCATTGCCGTCTTGAAACCGATCCTGATTTCTTTAATCATTTTGTTGAAGGCTGCCAATTCAATCCTGTTGAAACACTTAGTGATGAAATGAATATAAAGGATTAGAGATCTTAATGAATGAATTAATGGACATAAATCCCGACATAAATGTTAAAGAAGAAGAATATATTCGTTTGCTCGGTTATCCAAAAAGTTATCAGCTTGAAGGTCGATCAAAAGAGTTAGCAGAATGGGCAAGAGAGTGGTATAACAAAAATGGGAAACCATGGATTTATGCTGTCCCTGTTTCTAATTTCGATATTTCAAATGAGAAACTTATTATTGATAGCGTTGAGTTTTCATCCAAGAAATTACTTAAGCATTTAAAAGATTCGGATTCTCATAGTGCAATGCTGGTTGCCGTTAGTGCCGGCGAAGAATGTGAAAATAAAGCTCGTGAGTTGTGGGATGAAGGAAAACCTGATGAATACTTTTTTCTCGAGGTTTATGGCTCTGCTGTTGTAGAACATTTAATTACTCAAATAGGATTTACTTTTTGCGAACAGGGAGAGAAAAATGGATTTGCCGTTTTGCCGCATTACAGTCCCGGTTATCCGGGATGGGATATTGAAGATCAATACTGTTTGCTGAAATTGATTAAACGAAAAAACAATCTGCCTGGAGAAATTTCTGTAATGCAAACCGGTATGTTGAATCCCAAAAAATCTTTACTTGCTGTATTCGGTATTACAAAACATTTGGATAAGGTTAAAGATCTTCGTGAACTCATTCCCTGCGAGACTTGTTGTTTGAGCTGGTGTCAGTACCGGGGAGCACCCTTAAAACATTATCGCTACCGGATAGAAGACATCCACAAATTACAGCCCCTCAATAAGAAAAAAGTAAATCTTTCTAATAATGCAAATATTATTTTACAATCATAAGGAAATAATAAGTGATTAAAATCTGTGATATAAATCTCGCTGCAAAAGAAAAGCTTCCACCTACTTTTAATGATAAATCAGGTATTGGTGTTCATTATACCGATGCTTTTATCAAACCTATGAATAAAACATTAGAAGACGGAACAAGAATTTCCTGCAAGCGAAAAGGATTAAAGCTGATGCTTGTAGTCGGAACAAAGCAGGGCGAAGGATTAATGAGAAGACTCGATGTTAGTAAAGATCCTGTTGTGATGCTGGAATCAGCGCTTCAGGAGGCCGCTAAAAATGCAGGAATTGAATTAAAGATTACTGATACAGAAATATTGATAGCACCATAGAAGTCCCTCTAAATCTCTCCAAAGGAGGACTTTAAGGTGTTTGTTATTTTTTAATAATATGAAATTGGTAATTAAATATTGAAGGAAAAATTATGAAACCTGAACAATGGCAAACTTTTAAGAAAGCAGCACGATTAGAAAAGCTTGACAAAGTTCCAATGGCATTAATCATCGACAGTCCGTGGATACCGGGTTATCTTGGGATAAAACACATGGATTATTATCTCGATCCTGAATTGTGGTTTCAATCCAATCTGAAAATTCATAACGAATTTCCGGATATAATTTTTGTGCCTTCCTGGTGGATGGAGTACGGTATGGCGGCTGAGCCTTCTGCACTCGGAACTAAAATAAAATTCTGGGAAGATAACACACCGAGCGAGTATCATACACTTTATAATATTGAAGACATCGAAAAATTCCCTGAGTATGAAGTTAATAATGATGCCTTTATGGCTATGACATTGCACAGAATAAAGATGCAAAAACAAAGAATACTCGATACGGGTGAGATTCTTCCTATTGCAACATCACGTGGTCCATTATGTACAGCAGGATTTGTTAGAAGTACAACAGATTTCATGATCGATATTGTTGAGAAACCGGAATGGGCACACAAGCTGATTGATCTTAGCACAAATCTTATAATCGATTGGTTAAAAGCTCAGGCTAAAGCAATGGGCGATACTGTAGAAGGAATTTTTATTCTCGATGATATTGTAGGATTTATCAATGAAGAACATTACCAGGAATTTGCTCATCCATACTTGAAAAAAATCTGTGATGCTTTTCCTAAAGACTGGGTAAAGATTTATCACAACGATGCGGATATAAATGCCTGTGTTGATTATCTTCCCGATTGCGGATTTAATGTTTTAAACTGGGGCAAGCAAACAGACATCGAAGAAGTTAAAAGCCGTGTTGGAAACAGAATGTGCCTGATGGGAAATGTTAATCCGTTGGAAGTAGGTGTACGTGGAACGCCGGAAGAAGTTTATGATGCTACAATTGAAGTCCTTGAAAAAAGCGGAGGTGAAGGAATTATTCTTTCTGTTGGTGGCGGTACAAGTCCTGGTATGCCGAGAGAGAATATCAATGCTATGCAAAAAGCGTTAGCAGATTTTAATTCAAAAAGATAAAAAACTCGAATAATAGATTTATAAATAAATAAGGAATAATTAGATGCCTGATTATGCTTTAATGAACCAATATCTTTATGAAGGAAAAGCAAAAGAAGTTGAACAGATGACAAAGGATGCTCTTACTGAAGGACAAACAGTACAGGAAGTTTTGAATGAAGGATTGATTGCCGGAATGAGTGTTGTCGGTGAAGATTTCAAATACAATATTCTTTACGTACCCGAAGTCTTAATTGCCGCACGTGCAATGAAAGCAGGCATGGCAATTCTAAAGCCGCTGCTTTCAGCGAAAGATTCGAACACAGAATCGAAAGGTATTTTGTTAATGGGAACTGTACGCGGCGATCTGCATGACATCGGTAAAAATCTTGTTTGTATGATGGCTGAAGGTGCCGGTTTTGAAGTTCACGATATCGGTGTCGATCAAAGTCTCGAAAAATTTCTTGCTGCAGCAGAAAAATGTAAACCGAATATTGTTGGTATGAGTGCATTGCTTACAACAACAATGACATATATGAAAACCGTCGTTGATGGATTTAAAGAAAAAGGATTAGGTGATATTAAGATGGCAATTGGCGGTGCACCTGTTAGTCAAACATTTGCAGATGAAATTGGCGCTGATGGTTATGGTTCGGATGCGAGTAGTGCAGTGGATATGTTTCTGGAATTGGTTGAAAAAAAATAGTAATTAATTCCCAATAATAAAATATTTTAGATAAACTGATCAGGAAATTTTTATGGCAAGTTACCAAATACTGTATTGGCAGGATATTCCCTCACAAATAAAAGTGTGGGATGACTTTGATGAAGATAAAATCGAGTTGCCACAAAAGTTTATGATAAAAATAGACCAGATTGCTAAAGAACAGGGATTGACCTCTGAAGATGATTATCTTTTGCAGTGGCGATGGGGTGAAGAGCAGGAACTTTCCGGAACAATCAATGAAGTTGCCGAGCACATTAAAAAAGAATTAGAACAAAAATTTAATACATAAATAATAAGGGAAAAAATGAGATCTCTTCTTAAAGAAATTGAAAAAGGCAAGGTATTAGTTTCGGATGGTGGTTGGGGTACATTTCTTCACGAACTCGGTCTCGAAGTGGGGGAATGTCCTGAAATCTGGAATGTAACGCACAGAGATAAAGTCCTTCACATCGCTAAAAGTTATATAGAAGCTGGTTCCGATATGATTTTAACAAATAGCTTCGGTGCTCACCCAGTTCGATTGGAACATTATGGATTTCAGGATCGGGCGTTTGAATTGAACGAGGCTGCAGCAGCAATTTCAAGAGAAGCAGCAGAAGACGATCACTTTGTTCTTGGTTCGATTGGTCCCTCAGGTGCAATAGTAATGATGGGAGAAATTCCCGAAGAAAAAATATACGATGGTTTTCGTACCCAGGTTGAAGCTTTAAGTAAAGGCGGAGCGGATGCTATTTGTGTTGAAACAATGTCGGAGATTGCTGAAGCTGTTCTTGCGATCAAAGCAGCCAAAGAATTTACCAATCTTGAAGTTGTTTGCACATTCACTTATCAAAAGACTGTTCACGGTTATTATAGAACTATGATGGGTGTTTCACCTGAAGAAATGATAAACGCTGTGAAAGAAGCCGGTGCGGATATTATAGGTGCAAATTGTGGAATTGGTTTCGATCAGATGCTTGAAGTTGTTAAAGAAATCCGAGTAGCCGATAAAATTACCCCTGTCCTCGTTCACGCAAATGCGGGTATCCCGATCGTTAAGGATAATAAAACAGTTTTTCCTGAAACTGCAGAAGAAATGAGTTCTAAAGTAAAACAACTTGTAGATGCCGGAGTAAATATTATCGGCGGTTGTTGTGGTACAAATCCGGATTATATAAGGGGTTTTGTAAAAGAGATCAGAGGATTATCTGTAAGTAAATAAATTATAATTATCTGAAAAAATCTTACATTTCTTTTTCTGCAATAACAGTTTTGTCCCTCACAAACTGTCCCTGCATTCTATGTTCATCTGTGATGTAAACCGTGCCGTCTTCATCATGCGGTTCACCATAAACAGAATGGATGGATTTTAGTCCCCCGAGCCATTTTCTTGCATCCGTAATATAAACAAGGTCACCCGGATCTGCCTGCATTTTTTCCATATCGTTCTTTGAGAAATGGACTATATCATCTTCACCTTCTTTTACTTTCCATTTAATCTTTACCTTTTCACCTTCACGATCATTTATTTTCCCACCTTTAAAGAATTCTTTAGCTGCTTTTATAGACCAGGCAGTTAAACCTTTTGTTTGTTTTTCTTCATCGTACTTAACATAATATGTAACAGCAAGTGCAACCAGTACGACTAAAACTGCAGCGAGAAGCAACATTATAATTATTTCAATGTATGAATCCGGATGAATTTCAATTATCGAAGAACTGAAAATAAGACCAACAAAAATAATTCCTGCAATTACGGTTATAACTGTAAAAACTTGTTTATGATTTTCTTTTGCTTTCAACCTTGCTACTGTGTTCTTTAACCATGGATTTGCATAAACAACGGAGATTGCAACTACACCGCAAACAACCAAATTGTATAATGCACGAATGTAAGTATATGGATGTACCTTGTGCATCTCAATTCCCTGTGCAAAAGGTGCAATAAGTATATGGGGATGGTTAGCACCCATAATCATCAATGTTACACCGCCAAGGAATGAAGCTATGACAGCAGCAGGAGTGAATCGTTTCCAGAAAATCCCAAGAAAGACTGCAACAACAAGCGGCGGAGTGAGGGTTGAGTGAAAAAATCCATGTGCTTCATAAACTGTTGGGAATCCTTCGAATATCAGAACAGATAGTACTCCAAGTGCAGTAATTACAATTGAGGAAACTCTGGCTGAGAATAGCTCGTGCCGGTCTTCTGTTTTTTCATCTTCATCATATTTTTTTAACCATTTTTTTATCGGGCGATGAATATCGTTTATGTAAATTGCGGCACTCGCATTAATTAACGTGTCGACTGTTGACATTAAAGCTGCTGTCAGTGCAGCCATAATAAATCCAAATACACCAGGAAGAGCCACTACATTTGCGACAACAACAAAAATCTGATCAGGTGAAGTGTTTGGTGGAATAATATCAGGACTAACGAGTGAAATTGCTTTACCAATCCATCCGGCATTGCCAACAACTATTGCTGAAATAGGCAGCATAAAAAGAATATTAAACGTTGCAGCTTTTCTTCCTTCATCTACACTCTTAGTTGCCATAAAACGCATAATTAATCCCATGTTCATAAACAGAAATCCTATGGAGCCTGCAACGGCATCCTCCCAGAATATCCCCACAAAATTGAAATCGGGGGGGGAATTAAACTTAGCAAGCGGCATTTTCCACGAAGTTGGAAGTAAATTCCAGAAGACATCAAATCCTCCCACAAAATGTAAACCAAGGAAGAAAAGAAACAGACCTGCAAACAATAAAATAAATCCCTGCAGAAGATCTGTGAATATGACTGCTGTTTGACCTCCGAAAGTAATATAAATTCCAGTTATGATCGCGATTAAAATAACAACGCCCATAAGTGTTACGTGAATGTTCATACCAAGCATAGTAAAACTTTGCGGCAACATCGGTATAACAGCTTTGCCTAATGTTAAAAATCCTATGCCTATATAA
>JAJDNK010000237.1 GCA_022340715.1 bacterium BMS3Abin03
AATAACTTTATTGAAACGAAAAAAATGTTGTTATTGAAGTAGTCTATTCTAAGCCCCTGTCATCACACCTCTACAAGGTGATCCTCCAATACCTTGTTGGCAGGGGTTTTTATAATAATATTTTTAAAAGTCTATCGTTACAAAAACATAATCGAAAAAATACTTTGTTGTGATCTTCCCGTGACACTCTCCCTTTAGGTTAATCCCGGTAATTATTTTATAAACTAAAAAGGAGTGCAATATGTTGAAAAAGATGCATATTCTTTCCCTGCTTTTACTGTTTGTAATTCTGTTGTTTGCAGGATGCCAGGAAGATTCCAACGCACCAACAGATCCAATCGATAACAGTAATAGTTCGGATCAATCTCTCTCGAAATATGGTGGCAGCGATGATGGCTATTACGATTTCGACAGTCACTATCGGGGAAATTCTAATGCTGTATATACTTTATCAAATTCCATATCAGGCAATGAGGTTATAGTATATAGAAGCAGACATGGGAAGTTATATTCAGCTGGGTCATATTCCACAGGTGGATTGGGCACAGGTGGAGGTCTCGGTTCACAGGGTGCCATAATTGTTAGAGGTAATTTTATTTTTGCAGTAAATGCAGGAAGCAATGAAGTATCCGTTTTAGTTGACGGGCGTAATGGGCTAAGGCTAATCGATAAAGTACCTTCAGGTGGAATAATGCCCATTAGTCTTACAGTACATCGTAATCTTCTCTATGTGTTAAATGCAGGCGATGATGGTAATATCAACGGATTTAATATTTCACATCAAGGAAAACTAACACCAATCTCCGGTTCGACACGACCATTGAGCACTACAGCCTCAGGGCCGGCACAGATTAAATTTAATCTCCTGGGAAATGTTCTGGTTGTAACGGAGAAGGCAACAAATTCTATTACCACTTATGCAGTAGGAAACGATGGAATAGCGTCAGCACCTAATAATCAGCCTTCAGCAGGAGACACTCCTTTTGGTTTTGAATTCGATAAAAGAGGTCATCTTATAGTTTCTGATGCCTATGGAGGTGGAGATTTACTTGGTGCGATGTCATCTTATAATGTAAGTCCCGGCGGAATCAGTTTGATTTCCGGACCTGTTGCAAATACTCAAACTGCACCTTGCTGGGTTGTTATAACGAAGAATGGAAAATTTACTTATACTTCAAATACTGGTACGGGTAATATTTCGGGCTACAGGATTAAACACAACGGAAGTCTTGAATTGTTTAATGATGGGGGAAACACTGGCTCTACTGGTGAAGGATCAAAACCAATTGATATGGTAATAAGTAGTAACTCACAACACCTTTATTGCTTAAATGGCGGTAACCAGACAATAAGCGTTTTCAGGATTGACAACAGACATGGAGGATTGAAACCAATTCAAACTGTTTCTGGTCTTCCGGTTGGAAGTGTTGGTTTAGCTGCTAATTAAATCAGTTTATAGTTTGATTATAGTTAGATTCTGGCCGGGAGTAATCCCGGTTAGAATTTTTAATTTAATTGATACGCTGATTTGGTAAAGTCGAATTGATGATAAAAGAAAATTCAGGCAAATGAAAACTACATGATTAATAATAAAACAACCATTGCCACTAATAAAACAAAAGGGTAAACCAGCAACTTAAGCATCATTATCACATTCCGGCTAAACAACTGTCCTCTCCGATTAGTTTACGTTTAGTCTCCTTATTTAAATTCCCCTTATGCCGCTGCTTCCTCTATCTCATCTGCCATTATATTTTTATGAACTGCTTCAGCACATTTTCTTCCTTCAGAAATAGCCCATACAACAAGAGATTGTCCCCTTCTCATATCTCCGCAGGCATACACCTTATCAAGGCTTGTGCTATGAGCATTTTTTTGATCTCCAAATTCTGCTTTAACATTGTCACGCTGGTCGAGTTCAAGACCCATTTCTACGAGTTCGGATATTAACCCGTTTTTACCCGGATGAATGAATCCGGCTGCAATAAGAACAAGCTCTGCAGGAAGATTAAAATCTGAACCGGTAATGTCAAGTATATTCCCGTTCTCCATTTTGATTTCCATGCAATTCAACCCGGTCACTTCACCATTTGCATTCCCAATAAATTCTTTTGTGTTCACACTCCATTTACGATCAGCACCTTCCTCATGACTACTGGAAGATCTTAACATCAAAGGCCAGTAAGGCCATGGAGTAAGTTCCGACCTGCTATCAGGTGGCTGAGGAAGAAGTTCAATCTGTGTAATTGAATGTGCGCCTTGCCGGATCGCAGTTCCAACACAATCAGAACCTGTATCACCGCCGCCAATAATTACAACATTTTTGCCTGTTGCAGTTATTTGATTCGGCACAGTTTCACCTGCATTAATCCTGTTTTGTTGTGGCAGGTATTCCATCGCAAAATGAATACCCTTCAGTTCTCTGCCGGGAATCGAAATATCCCTCGGTTGTTCACTTCCACCAGCGAGAACTATGGCGTCATATTGATTGAGTATTTCCTTTACAGGAATATCTACTCCTACGTTTGTGTTTGTTATAAACTTCACACCTTCTACTGACATTTGCTCGAGACGTCTGTCTATAACGTGTTTTTCCAGCTTGAAATCTGGAATACCGTAACGAAGAAGCCCACCTATTTTATCATTTTTTTCATATACAGTTACAGAATGGCCAAATCTTGCTAATTGTTGTGCACAAGATAGTCCGGCCGGGCCTGAACCGATAACAGCTAGTTTTTTTCCCGTTAATTCCGAAGGAGGTCGGGGTTTGACCCAGCCGGAGCTAAAACCAAGATCGATTATAGTTTTTTCAATTGCTTTGATAGATACAGGATTTGCATTTATTCCAAGCACACAAGCAGATTCACATGGAGCGGGGCAAAGTCTTCCCGTAAATTCGGGGAAATTATTTGTCGAATGAAGATTATCCAAAGCTTCACGCCAGTGTCCTTTATAAATAAGATCGTTCCACTCAGGAATATAATTTTCTACAGGACAACCTGTATTCCCGTGACAAAACGGTATTCCACAATCCATACATCTTGCACCCTGAACTTTTGCCTCTTCCTGTGTAAAAGAAGATTCAAATTCTTTATAATGCTTTACTCTCTTTTCAATCGGTTCCTTTGGTAAAGAGAGTCTTTCAAATTCCATAAATCCTGTTGGCTTACCCATTTACAACCTTTGCGTAATTATTATTGTCAACAGTTAATTGAGTCTCTCTTTGTTTTTCTTCTTGTAGTGCTTCCAACGCTTTTTTGTATTCGCCCGGAATTACCTTAACAAAGTTGTATTTTTCTTTTTCCCAGCTATCAAGTATTAATTTTGCCCGTTGTGAGGAAGTATATTTATAATGATTTTCAATCAATGAATATAAGTTTTCAAATTCAGTTTCATTTTTTATTTCTTCCAACTCTACCATTTGTTTGTTTACCAACTTTTCAAATGAATCTTCCGAATCCCACACATAAGCTATTCCTCCAGACATGCCTGCCGCAAAGTTCCTTCCTGTTTTGCCGATAACAACAACTTTTCCACCCGTCATATATTCACATCCATGATCTCCAACCCCTTCAACAACAACTGTGGCACCCGAATTACGAACTGCAAATCGTTCACCAGCGGTTCCGTTGAAATAGGCTTCTCCGCCTGTTGCTCCGTAAAGACAGGTATTACAGGCAATTATATTTTCAGCTGGATCGAATGTAACCTCGTCCTGTACCTGAACTATTAATCTTCCGCCGGACAGGCCTTTGCCTGCATAATCGTTTGTACCACCTTTTAGATGAATTTCAATTCCCTTTGCAAGGAAAGCTCCGATGCTTTGTCCTGCAGTGCCTGTAAGTCTAAGTTTAATGGTGCCATCAGGAAGGCCCTCTTCACCATATCTCTTTGCAACTTCATGTGAAAGTAATGTCCCAATTGCTCTGTTTACATTCCAGATAGATTTCTCAATAACTACAGTTTCTTTCTTCTCCAGTGCAGATTTTGCTATTTTAATAAATTCATGATCGAGCTGATCTTCTAATTCGTGATCCTGTTCCTTTGTTCTATATAGATCGGTTTTATAAATAGGTTTCGGCTTGAAGAAAATCTTAGTAAGGTCAATGCCTCTTGCTTTCCAGTGATTGTAAGTTGTTATTTGTCTGATCTTATCGGTTCTTCCTATTATATCCGTAAACTTTCTGAATCCCATCAACGACATATATTCTCTAACTTCTTCAGCAACGTAAAACATAAAGTTGATTACATATTCAGGTTTACCGGCAAATCTTTTTCTTAATTCAGGATCCTGTGTGGCAACCCCAACCGGACAGGTATTAAGATGACATTTTCTCATCAATATGCAGCCCTGTGTAACAAGTGGTGCAGTTGAAAAACCGAATTCCTCGGCACCAAGAAGCGCTGCTATAGTCACGTCTCTTCCGGTTTTCATTTGACCGTCTACTGCAAGATAAACACGATCTCTAAGTCCGTTAAGAACTAATGTCTGATGAGTATCGCTCAATCCCAATTCCCATGGAGTACCGGCATACTGAATCGATGAAATCGGACTTGCACCTGTTCCACCATCGTGTCCGCTTATAAGTATATGATCGGCACGAGCTTTTGTAACCCCGGCTGCTATCGTTCCAACACCCGCTTCCGATACAAGTTTTACGCTTATTCTTGCATTTGGATTTATATTTTTAAGATCGAAGATCAACTGTTTAAGATCCTCAATTGAATATATATCGTGATGGGGCGGGGGACTTATTAAAGTAACACCCGGTGTGCTGTGTCTTATACGTGCAATAATTTTATCAACTTTAAATCCCGGTAATTGTCCACCTTCCCCTGGTTTTGCTCCCTGAGCCATTTTGATTTGCAATTCATCGGCGTTTACTAGATAATTTGCGGTAACACCAAACCTTGCAGATGCAACCTGTTTAATAGCCGAACGCATACTATCGCCGTTAGGAAGGGTCACGAACCTGATACTATCTTCACCACCTTCACCTGTATTTGATTTTCCACCTATCCTGTTCATAGCTGTTGCCAAAGTTGTATGTGCTTCCCAGGAAATAGAACCAAAGCTCATAGCTCCTGTTGAAAATCTTTTTACAATTTCTGATGCTGGTTCAACTTCTTCTATAGGTACGGGATTTTCAACCGGTATAATATCGAGCAGACTTCTCAACGTTACTTTTTGTTTACTCTGGTTATTAATCAGTTCGGTATATTCTTTAAAAGTTTTATAATTTCCCTGCCATGTACTTTGCTGTAGCTTTGAAATAGTTAAGGGATTCCAGAGATGCTTTTCACCATTATTCCTGTAATGGTAGAGTCCCCCCGGGGAAAGAATATCTGTTTCACCTGTTTTAAATGCGGCTTTGTGTCTCCTTATCGTTTCCTGTTCGATCATTTCAAGACTCATACCTTCAATTTTTGTAGGAGTGCCGGCGAAATAATTTTCAATTACTTCGGTATCGATTCCAACTGCTTCAAATATTTGTGCACCGCAATAAGATTGCAATGTACTAATGCCCATTTTGCTGAAAATCTTGAATAATCCTTTCGAAACAGCTTTTACATAATTTTTTTTCGATTCTTTATAATCTTTTACTTCAGGTAAAAATCCGTTTTCACATAATTGCCATAAAGTTTCGTAGGCTAAATAAGGATTGATTGCATTAGCACCATAACTAAGAAGAAGTGCATAATGCGATACTTCTCTTGGTTCACCACTTTCTAGAATAATACCTGTTTTAGTTCTTAAACCGGCTCTTATCAGTGCGTGATGAACTCCGCCAACAGCAAGCAAACTTGGAATAGCTGCTATATTTTCCGAAACACCTCTATCAGAAAGGATTATTAATCCAGTACCTTTCTTTACTAATTCAACAGCTTCCTCACAAAGTTTATCCAGCTTTTCTCTAAAGTCATGTCTTTCGTTAGGATTGAACAATAACGAAATAGTTGCAGAAAGAAAACGACCTTTCGTTATGCTTCTTATCTTTTCAAGTTTGGAATTTGAAAGTAAAGGATGACTGAGTTCGATCCTTTTTGCATGTTCAGGGGTTTCATCTAAAAGATTCTGTTCAGGACCAATATAAGTTGTAAGCTCCATTACCAACTCTTCCCTGATAGCATCAACAGGTGGATTTGTAACCTGAGCAAAAAGTTGTTTGAAATATCTGAAGAGAAGTTGTGGCTTCTCAGATAAACAAGCTAAAGCAGCATCAGAACCCATTGATCCGATTGCTTCCTGGCTATTCACAGCCATCGGTCGCATAACAGTTAAAAGATCCTCTTTTGTGTAACCAAAAATCCTTTGTCTTTTTGTTATTGTAACAGGATCAGCATTATGAATAAATTCAGGATCGGGTAAAGAATCGAGTTTAAGCATATTTTCTTCAACCCATTTCTTATAAGGATTACAGCTTGTTATTTCCTTCTTAACTTCTTCATCGTCAACTATTCTTTGCTTGTTTAAATCAATAATCAGCATTTTACCCGGTTGAAGTCTTCCTTTGTAAAGTATATTTGATGGCTCAGCAGAAACGGTACCCGCTTCAGAAGTTAATACAAGCATATCATCTTTTGTAATACCGTAACGTGCAGGGCGTAATCCATTTCTGTCTAATGTTGCACCGATGATAGTTCCATCTGTAAACGAAACAGCTGCCGGGCCGTCCCATGGTTCCATCATTGTTGCGTGGTATTCGTAAAAAGCCCTTCGCTCCTTATCCATTAAATCATTTTTAGACCAAGCCTCGGGAATCATCATCATCATTGCATGAGGCAATGATCTTCCTGACATTACAAGCAGTTCAAGAACTGAGTCAAATGTTGCGGAGTCACTCTGACCTTCCATAATAATAGGAAGCATTCGTTTCAAATCTTTACCATAGTAAGGCGAATTCATAACCGCCTGTCGTGCAGCCATCCAGTTTTTGTTTCCGCGTAAAGTATTTATCTCTCCATTGTGTGAAATCATCCTGAACGGATGAGCTAGATCCCATGTAGGAAAAGTATTGGTTGAAAAACGCATATGAACCATGGCAAGCGCAGATTTCAAGTCAGGGTCGTTAAGATCTTTGAAATATCTGGTAATCTGGTCACTAAGAAGCATACCTTTATAGACTATAACCTTGCTGGAAAATGAAGGAACATAGTATTTACTTCTGTCGCATTGTAATTCGGCTCTTACTCTTTTATCGATCATTCTTCTTATCAGGTACAAACGTCTTTCAAACTCGTCCTGCGATATCATTTTCTTATTTGCACCGATAAAGCAATGACGTATAAATGGTTGAGTTAATTTTGCACTTTCACCAGGTACGGAAGGATCGACATCAACATCTCTCCAGCCGAGAAAACACTGGTTTTCATCAATCACAATTTTTTCAACTATTTTTTCTATTGCTTTTCGGAGATTTGGATCCTGTGGCAGGAACATAACACCGACTCCATAACGACCTTCTTCAGGAAGATTAATATTTAGGGGCGAAGTGACTTTTCGCATAAATTCATCCGGCATCTGGATAAGCATACCGGCACCATCGCCGGTTAAAGGATCGGCACCAACAGCACCGCGATGACGAAGATTTTTCATGATCTTCAGACCAACATCAATAATCTTCCTGGATTTTCTGTTTTTAATATCTACGACAAAGCCCATCCCGCAGGCATCCTTCTCAAAAGAAGGATCGTACATTCCCTGTGCTTTTGGTGGAAATGTTATTTCATTTTCTACGGATTGGTTCACTATTTTGCCGTTTTCTGTCATGGTATCTTCGTTTTTGATAAATAATCTAGCTAAATTCTGAGCGATAAAACCGGATTTTGTCCAATTTTATTACTTGGTTGAGGGTTTCATCCTAAATTACTAAGGGTATCTTAGTAACTGGAAGAATAAATTTTTAACAATATATAAAATTTAACATAAAAAACAAGAGATTTTATCGCTTCACCTGTATTATTTTTAGGTTAATTATCAACCATTTCTAAAAGCTTGGATTTCCATTTTTTTAGCGCTTTTCTAACCGTTTCCGGATTTGGAGAACCTTTGGATTTTTTCCTGATAAGTGATTTTTCAAGGTTCAGATATTCAAGTGCATCCTCATTAAAAATCGGGTTGATTTCTTTAATCTCATCGAGTGTTACATCTGTAAAATTTTTTCCGGATTCCTCTAGATATTTTACGAGTGACCCAACAATTTTATGTGACTCGCGAAAGCTGACTCCCTGAAGTACGAGCCAGTCAACAAGATCTGTTGAAAGGATGAAATCACTTTTTAACTCTTCAGAAAATCTTTCTTTATTTACTTCGATTGTTTCAATTATCTTATTTATAATATTTAAGCTGCTTAAATAAGTTTTGAAAGAATCAAAAGCAGGCTCTTTATCTTCCTGTAGATCACGATTGTAGCTCAAAGGTAGAGCCTTAAGTACAGTAACTATATTTACGTAATCTCCAAGAATTTTTCCTGATCTTCCTCTGATTAGCTCAGTCATATCCGGGTTTTTCTTTTGCGGCATAAGTGAAGATCCTGTTGAATACTCATCACTTATTCTTATGAATTTCCATTCTGCAGTTGACCAGAGAATTAATTCTTCCGATAAACGACTTAAATGAGTCTGACCAACGACACAAGCATTAATAAAATCGATAACAAAATCTCTATCGGAAACAGCGTCCAACGCATTTGCAAAATGTTCACTGAAACCAAGTTTCCATGAAGTAAATTCCGGATCAATCGGTAAAGTCGATCCGGCAACCGAACCTGCACCGAGGGGAGAGACGTTAGCTTGCTTGAAAGCAAAATCGAATCTCATCTTATCGCGTTCAAGCATTTCAACATAAGCAAGAAGATGAAATGCAAACGATACAGGTTGTGCTCTTTGAAGATGTGTATAACCGGGCATTATAGTTTCAATATTATTCTCAGCTAGATCTACCAGAGCATTTTGAAAATTGCTTATCGATGAAACAATTTCTTTTATTGCTTTCTTTATCCAGAGCCTGAAGTCTGTTGCAACCTGATCATTTCGGCTTCTTCCTGTATGAAGCTTTCCAGCAATTTCGCCGATTAACTCGAACAATCTGCCTTCAATAGCTGAATGAATGTCTTCATATTTTTGTGGATCAGGTTTCCAGCTACCTTCTTCAAATTCTATATGAATTGTATGCAAACCATCGATAATGCTTTTCATTTCATCGGAGGATATTATTCCAATATGTTCAAGCATTTCTGTATGAGCTTTATTCACAAGAAGATCTTCATCTATTAGATTAATATCAATTGGCAGCGATGAAGAAAATTCCATTGCCGAATCATTTAATTTATTTTGGAACCTGCTGCCCCAGAGCATACATTAAACCTCTTGATAAGTTTTATTCTTAACAATGTTCAGAGTCTTATAGGGAAGACCATAAATTTTTAAAAATCCTTCAGCAGCTTTTCTGTCGAAAGTATCCTGCGGTGAATAAGTTGCCAGGTCTTTATCATACAAACTGAATGGTGATGTTCTTGAAAGTATATTTAGATTTCCTTTATAGAACTCAAGAACAACTTCGCCGGTAACATTCTTCTGGATCGAATCTACAAAAGCCATTAAACCATCAAATAAAGGCGTGAACCATAATCCATCGTAAATAAGGTTGGCCACTTTATCAGAAACTAATTGTTTAAATCTGAAAGTTTCACGATCTAAAACAAGTCTTTCAAGTTCCTGGTGTGATTTGTGTAAAATTACTGCAGCCGGGGCTTCATAAATTTCTCTCGATTTAATTCCAACAACCCGATTCTCAATTAAATCAATTCTTCCGATACCATGACTGCCACCTGCAAAATTTAAAGCACTTACAAGTTCCGCGGGAGAGTAAGATTGTCCATTCAATTTTATCGGAATACCATATTCGAATTCAACGGATACAGTTTCTGGTTTGTCTTTAGCTAGTTTCGGATCGACAGTTATCTGGTAAGCATCATCCGGTGGTGTAGCTGTTGGATCTTCAAGAACTCCACATTCTACAGCAACACCCCAGAGATTTTCATCGATAGAATAAGGCGATGATTTTGTTACTTTAATCGGGATATCATTTTTAACAGCATAATCTATTTCTTCATCTCGACTGTTAAATTCCCAGGTTCTCAATGGAGCAATTATATTTAACTCGGGCGCAAGTGATTGAACACCAACTTCAAATCTTACCTGGTCATTTCCTTTACCTGTGCATCCATGCGCAACTGTTTCTGCACCTTCAGCTAAGGCTGTTTCTACAAGTAGTTTTGCTAAAAGAGGTCTTCCAATTGCAGTGGCAAGAGGATAAACTTCTTCGTAAATAGCCCCGGCTTTAAGTGCCTTAAAAGCATAATCTTTAATAAATTTTTCCTGCAGATCAGCAATAATAACTTTTGATGCACCGGTTTTGTAAGCTTTTTCTTCAAGACCCTCGAGTTCTTTTGTTTTACCAAGGATTCCGGTAACTGTAATAATATCTGCATCGTATTTTTCACTCAACCATTTTACCATTACGGATGTATCAAGTCCACCGGAATATGCAACTGCAATTTTTTTTCTGCCCATTTCTTATCCTCTTATTTTGATGGGAGTTCAATCATTATTTGTTTAATTAAAGCAACAATTGTCGGAATGCTTTTATGACTGTTTGGTATAACAAGTACAGTATCGTCGCCACCTACTGTTCCAAGAATTTCTTCTTTGTTTAACCTGTCGATGTAATGTGCAACACCTTGCGCTCTTCCGGCAAGTGTTCTGATTATCACAAGCGATTCGTTGTGTTCAATGTTAAGTATTTCAAATCCGATCAGTCTGGCAATCTGTTTACCGGATTCATTTGGATTTAACGTGTATCTCGGTGTACCATTAAATAAAGTCCTTATAACACCAAGTTCTGCAAAATCCCTGCTTAAGGTAGCCTGGGTAACTACATACCCTTCTTCTTTAAGCTTTTTACTAAGCTCTTCCTGGTTTGAGATCAAACGGTCATTAAGAATTTCTTTTATACGATTTTGTCTTTTTAATTTTACAGGCATTAGTAGTTACCAATACTTTCTTTTAAAGTTGAATAAAATGTTTCATTAAAAATCTCTATTTCATTATCTGTGATTATAAATGGAGGAAGAAGTCTTAAAACATTATCTCCAGCCGTTCCAACAATTACTCCGTGGTTGAGGAACTGCAATGCGATTTCCTTTGCATTCACGTTTTTGTCGAACAAAATTCCTATCATCAAACCTTTTCCTCTGATGTCTTGTATTGAAGAAAATCCGAAAGAGTAAATGGAATTTTTAATTGCTTGTCCTGTATTTTGAACGTGTTGAATTAATTCATCGGTTAAGAGCTCCATCACTTTTATTGCAGCGCTAACTGCAATGAAGTTACCTCCAAAAGTGGATCCATGAACACCGGGTGTAATTGCATCCGAAACTTTTTCTGAGCAAACAACAGCACCAAGTGGTAAACCGTTAGCTATACCTTTTGCGATTGTAACGATATCTGGTTTGACATCTTCCCATTGATATGCAAACATTTTCCCTGTTCTTCCAAGTCCTGTTTGAACTTCATCTAAAATGAGAAGAAGATCATTTTGATCGCAAATTTCTCTTAGTTCACTCAAATAATTTTCACTAGGAACATTTATTCCTGATTCTCCCTGTATTGGTTCAACAATAACAGCAACTGTATCAGAAGTAATTGAATATTCTACAGCGTTGATATCATTATATGGAACATAACTGAAACCAGGAGTTAATGGTTGAAAACCTTCCCATATTTTATATTGTCCTGATGCAGAAAGACTACCCATTGTTCTTCCGTGAAAGCTGCCAAGTGTAGAAATAATATTAGATCTACCGTTTCCCCATTTCCTGGCAAACTTTATTGCTGCTTCAGTTGATTCTGTTCCTGAGTTGCAGAAAAAAACTTTATCGAGTTTTGTTGCCGAAATTAATTTAGAGGCAAGCTCTTCCTGCAAAGATGAAAAGAAAAGACTCGAAACATGCCAGAGATTATCAAGCTGTTCGTTAACGGCTTTTTTTATTTCAGGATGTTGATGACCGAAGGGTGTGACGGCAATACCTGAAATAAAATCAAGATATTTTCGTCCTTCATCGTCGTAAAGATACGCTCCTTCTCCCCTAATGGGATTTACAGGATACCGCTTATAACAATTAAGCAGATTGGGAGATTCTTTAGACTGCAACCGGTAATCTGTTAGTAATCCAGCTTCCTTTTGCATTATTTTTTCCTGATAAATTGTTGAAATTAAAATTAGTCAGATCGTTTCCGATCCAGACTTTGTTTATTCCACCATCAATTAGTTCGAGACAGCTTTTAAGTTTTGGAATCATTCCCTCTGTGATTTCATTTTGTTCAATGCCGTCAAGTATATCATTATATGTTAAATAGCTTTTTGCTTCTCCATTCAGCTTAACAGCTTCAACATCTGAAAGGAATAAAACTGTATCCGCATTTAATGCTAGTGCAATTTCTTTGGTAAACAGATCAGCATTGACGTTCATTAGATTTCCATCTTTATCGCTGCACAAGCTTGAAAACACTGGAATAATGTTTTGCTCAATTAAGGAAAGAAGCCAATCTGTCTTTTGATTTAATTTTGGATTGCCTACAAACCCCAATTCTTTATCAAGATAATCAGCAAGGAACAATCCCTGATCTATTCCTGTAAATCCTGAGGCATTGATTCCTTTGGATTGAAGTGATGCAACTATCTTTGTATTTAGCAATCCAGACTGGATAGCTGCAACAATTTCAATTGTTTTATCATCAGTTACACGATGACCACGAATAAATTGAGAATCGATATTCATCGCAGCAGACCATTCGGTAATTTTGTTTCCTCCACCGTGTACAAGTACAATTCCATCATATTCTTTTTTAATTTCTTTAATAATATCGATCCATTTGGAATCGGTGGAGAAAGAATTAAGAATTTTACCGCTGAGTTTTACAATTATTATTTTCATAAAATTTTAAGTCCTGTAGTTTGCATTAATTTTTACATATTCTTCTGAGAAATCACAGGTCCACCAGGTGGAAGATTCCTGTCCTTCATCCAGATCGAGTGAGATTGTAACATTATCTTTCGACAAAATTTTTCGTGCTTCTTCTTCACAGAAGGCAAATTTAAAATTTGGTTGAAGAATGGAAAGTTCATCAAACTTTATAGATACTTTTTCCGGAACGAAATTAGCACCGCTGTTACCTGCGGCAGATAATATTCTGCCCCAATTAGCATCGTTACCGTTCATTGCGGTTTTAAATAACGGTGAATTAACCATAGCCCGTGCAATTGCATCTGCGTCATGCTTTGTTCTTGCATTGTTAACCGATATAGTTATAAGCTTCGTTGCACCTTCACCATCTGATGCAATCGATTTAGCCATTTCCTGGCATATTGCTAATAATGCTGAGCTGAATATTTTGTAATCCTGGTCATTAGGATTTATTTTTATGTCTGATAATCCGCTTGCGAGAAGAATAACCATATCGTTTGTACTGGTGTCGCCATCAACAGAAATTTTATTAAATGAATTGTTAACAGCTTCTTTGATTAAATGCTGAAGAAGATCGTGTTCGATGAATGCATCGGTTGCAAGGAATGCAAGCATTGTTGCCATATTCGGCATTATCATCCCGCTGCCTTTACAGATTCCGCCGATTGTAATTTCACCTTTGGATAACTGAACTTTTACAGCATATGATTTTTTCTTCTTGTCAGTCGTCATTATAGCTTCTGCGGCATCTACACCATCGCAGGTTGATAGCATTGAAGGAATTGTATCGATTCCTTTCAGGAATTTTTCCATCGGAAGCTGTTGTCCGATTACACCGGTTGAGCTTACAATTACTTCGGATGATTTTACATTCAACTTTTCAGCACAGTAACTTTGAGATTTAAGAGCGTTTTCATATCCTTCGGCACCAGTACACGCATTTGCATTTCCTGAATTAACTAATATTGCCTTTACTTTTTTCTTTTGCTGTATGATATTTTTTGACAATACCAAAGGCGCGGCCACTACTTTGTTAAGAGTAAATGTACCGGCAGCTTCACACGGAACATCGGAATATATTAGCGCTAAATCCTTTTTACTTTTTTTAATGCCACAGTTTATCCCGGCGGCCTGAATACCCTGTACGGATGTGACCGATCCGTTATCAATAAACTGAAACATGTTTCAACTCCTTCTGCAATACCCCGGTTGTTTCTTCCCAACCCAGGAGTTTGTTCATATTTTGAATTGCCTGACCTGAAGCACCCTTAATCAGGTTATCTATAGCTGTAGTTATTATCAATGACTTTCCTTTAACGGATACATTTATATCGCAAAAGTTTGTATCAACAACCCAGTTTAATTCCGGTGCACTGTTCCTGATCCTTACGAAGTTTGAATTTTCATAAGTTTGTTTGTACATATCTAATAATTCACCTTGTTCTATTGTTTCTTTCAGATGTACGGATGCTGTTAAGTAAATTCCTTTTGAAACCGGTAGAAGATGAGTTGTAAACGTTAATGGAGAATCAAAACCATTTTTGTAAAGATGTTGAAGAATTTCCGGTTCATGTTTGTGTTCATTAATATTGTAAGCCTTAACATTGCCGTCCATTTCAGACATCATTAATTCTGTTTTAGGTTTTTTACCAGCTCCACTCGTTCCTGAATATGCTATACAACTTACAGTTGAAATCTTGTCGCTGTAATTTGTAACCAGTGGAAGAAGTGAAAGCAAAGTTGCTGTCGGATAACAGCCAGGATTCGCAACAAGCTTATGCTCTTCATATTTTGTATCGGGATGATCTGCAAGACCATAAATCTTGGATTTCAGCAAATAGGAAGATGTATGGGTGAACTTATACCACTGAATATAAAGTTCTTCAAAATCGAGCCTGAAGTCGCCTCCTAAATCAATTACATATTTTCCATTTGAAATTAATGAGGGAATATATTTTAATGATTCACCGTGGGGTACCGCAACAAAGTATAAATCATGTTCATATGAAACCGAATCTATTGATTGTACTGTAGAGTTTTCAATGTAACCTATCAATTCCGGGAAGTAGTCGTAAAGATTTTCTCCCGCACTTTTACCAGCATATACTTTATATTCGCTTATAAAGGGATGAACATTGCAATATTGAATTAATTTTTTACCTGTGTACCCGGTTCCGCCTATTATGCCTACAGAGATCATTTTAACTCCTGTTCAATTAAAGTTAAGTTTTAGAAAAACGTTATTTAGATGTTGGTTTATGTTTACCCCTAAAGGGGTAGACGGCGGATACGGCGTGGAGATGTAATAATGCAAACCACTTTGCAGGAAAGCTTTGGATCATTAATATTTTTAATCATTTGCATCATTGGATGCAAAAGTACAATCTTATTCTTTTCCTGTCAAGTGATTTTTGTATAATCTTACATTAAATATCCTTATTATGAATAATATTTCACATTTAGAGAATAATTATGCAAAATTCTGTTTGAAGGATTCCTGCTTTTGGTTTTTGTGAATTTTGAAAAGTTTATAATTAAGGCTATCACTTAAAGCCTGAAAACTTGCTTCGATTATATTCTCGGAAACTCCAACAGTTGTCCAGGTTTCTGTTCCATCACTTGACTCAATCATAACTCTAACTTTGGCAAGAGTTCCGTCCGAGCCATCAAGAACGCGTACTTTGTAATCAACAAGTTTTATCAAATCTATTTCAGGATAGAATCTCATCAGTGCTTTGCGTAAAGCATTATCCAGTGCGTTAACAGGACCATCACCATCTGAAGCAGTATGCTCAATTTCTCCATCAACCTTTAGTTTAAGAACTGCTTCTGAATATATTTTTCCATCGGTATCGGAAACTACATTTACTTTGGAATCGAGAACTTCAAAGAATGGAGAAAATTCACCAAGCTCCGAACGAAGTATTAATTCGAAAGAAGCCTCCGCACCATCGTATTGGAACCCAGTATGTTCAAGATTTTTAATATGGTTAACAAGTTTTTTGCTTATTTCTTTATTGTCGGAAAGATCGATGCCCAATTCTTTAGCTTTATAGCGTATGTTGCTTTGACCGGATAGATCAGAAACTAAAACTCGTTGTTTGTTTCCAACGGATTCGGGTTGAATGTGTTCATACATTTTGCTGTTTTTTAATACGGCACTAACATGTATTCCTCCCTTATGTGCGAAAGCAGATTTACCAACAAATGCAGCTCTGGTATTCGGAACGAGATTCATAAGTTCATAAACATAATTAGAAAGATGGGTAAGATTATCAAGACTAACATTCTGAACAGCTTTTCTTTTTTGTTTTAAAAGCAAATTTGGAATTATGCTACAAAGATTTGCATTTCCGCATCTTTCACCTACACCGTTTATCGTTCCCTGAACGTGAACCGCACCTGCGTTTATAGCTGTGAGAGAATTAGCCACAGCAAGTTCGCTGTCGTTATGAGCATGAATTCCTAATTTCATCGTAAAGGTTTTTTTCAGTTCAGTTATTATGTTGAATACTTCATCGGGCAAGCTGCCGCCGTTTGTATCACAAAGAACAAGAATATCGGCACCGCCTCTTTCTGCTGCATTTAACATTTTTATTGCAAATTGAGCATCGTCTTTATAACCATCGAAGAAATGTTCTGCATCGTATATAATTCTTTTTCCGTGAGATTTTAGAAAGCTTACCGATCTAAATATCAAATCTTCATTTTCACTATCGCTCAAACCTAGTCCTAATTCTGAATGTAATCTCCAGGTTTTTCCAAAAATTGAAATTGCAGGAGTTTCAGCTTTTAGTAAAGCCTGTAAATTGAAATCAGTTTCTACTGCGTCAAGAGAACGAGCGGTGGAGCCGAAAGCACAAAGTTTGGCGCTATTTAGTTTAAGAGTTTTTGCCTTCTGAAAAAATTCTTCATCACGGGGATTACTGCCGGGCCACCCGCCTTCAATTACATCGATTCCGAATTCATCGAGTTTTGAAGCGATTAGAAGTTTATCCTGTACAGAAAGATTTATTGCTTCTCCCTGTGTCCCGTCTCTTAGTGTTGTGTCGAATAGTTCTATTTTATCATTCATAATAATATCTGGTATTTAATTGTTAGACTTTTTGATTACAATTTCTAATTATGCTATCATTCCTGATTTTCGTGCATACTCAAAAAGATTGCCTGCTTCGATAATCGGAAGAATATCTCCCAACGGATTTAATGCATAAACCTTCTGAGTTGTATTATTGATCAGCTTATTTTCGTTGAGCATTATTTCAACCTCATCGTCTGTCGATATAACATCGTTCAGCTTTTCTTTTGCTTCATATGGAATTACAAAACCGCCATCAACGGAATTCCTGTAATAGATTCTTGCAAACGATTCAGCAACCACTGCTTTTACACCGGCTTTCATTAACGCAAATGGTGCGTGCTCACGGGATGAACCGCATCCGAAATTTGAACCGCCGATGATGATAGTATACTCAGAAAACTCTTCACCTTCTTTTACGAAGGGAATGTTTCCCATAGGCAATCCAGATTCTTTCTGAGGCACACTCGATAAAGCAAACTTTCCGTAAAGCTGTGATTCTTTAGGATCACTCATACTGTAAACAAGATGTTCTGCCGGAATTATCTGATCTGTATCGATATTATCCCCGAGGACAAATGCTTTTCCTTTAATTGTTTTTTCCATTTTTATCTTTATTCTAAATTCTTTTTAAAAAACTATTTATCAATTTTTTCCCACAAAGTCCTTTCCTTGGGAAGGATTTAGAATGGGCTTTGACTTTACATATAATCTCTCGGATCGGTTATTTCACCGGTTAATGCTGAAGCAGCAACCGTAAGAGGCGAAGCAAGATAAACTTCAGATTTTTTACTACCCATTCTTCCGGGAAAATTTCTGTTGGTTGTTGAGATGATTATCTCATTATCTTTTGCTCTTCCAATAGTATCCATTGGTCCGCCAAGACAGGCAGCACAGGAAGACTGTGCAACAACACAACTGGATTTTTCAAATATTTCTTTTAAAGAAACACCAGACACTGTTTCAATTTCAAGCTGCCGAGCTACGGCGGTGCTTGCCGGTACTATAAAAGTTGGAACTTTTACTTCGTTACCGAATAAAAATTTAGCGGCGGAAACGAAGTCACTCAACTTACCACCCGTGCAGGAACCTATATAACATTTTGTAAGCTTTCTTCCTTTTACATTCTGAACTGTATCAACGTTATCAGGGCTGTGAGGTTTTGCAACCAGCGGTTCAAACTCACTTGCCTTGTAATGGTATTTTTGTTTGTACTTAGCATCGCCATCACTCTGAAACAATTCATAACTCTTTTCAGATCTTTCTTTTACATAATTTTCTATAATTTCATCTGCTTCGATAATTCCATTCATAGCGCCCGCTTCGATTGCCATATTTGTAAGAGTCATTCTCTCATCAACCGACAAAGAAAAAATTGCATCGCCGTTGAACTCGAGTGCCCGATATGTTCCACCGTTTGTAGTGATATCGCCGAGAACTCTAAGTATTAAATCTTTCGCAGTGATGAACGAAGGAAGTTCCCCATCAAATGTAAAGAGCAATGATTCGGGAACTTTTTCCCAGATTTTTCCTGTACCTAAAATGAATGCTGCATCTGTATTTCCTACTCCGGTAGAAAACATTCCGAAAGCCCCTGAAGTACAGGTATGTGAGTCGGTTCCAAACAAAATCGTACCTGGTATATTATATCCTTCTTCTGCCAGAGCAATATGGCAAACACCCTTGTATCTATCAGTACCTACATCATAATAATTCTGAACATCGTAATCTTTAGCAAAACTTCTTAAAACTTCCACGTTTCTGTTTGCGTGAGGATTGCTGGTAAAAATATAATGATCGGGAAATATTACAAGCTTTTGCTTATCCCATATTTTGGCTTTCTCACCAAATTCTTTTTTCCAGATCGATATTGTTGGTGGCCCGCAAACATCATGTGTCATTAGAACATCAACATTCAGCCATACATTTTCGCCCGGTACTACACTATTCTTACCTGCACCTTTTGCCAGAATTTTTTCAGTTATTGTCATTCCCATTACATTTCCTTAAATAGCTTGTGAAACTTCAGATAGCGATGAGAAATTCATATCACTTTCTTCTTTTTCTTTCAGGTAATGTTTGTAAACATTGATAGCATTAATGTATGCTTTTGCACTTGCTTCAATGATGTCTGTTGAAACACCTCTGCCCGAAAAATATTTCCCATCTTCTCTAATTCTTACAATTACTTCACCCAATGCCTGTCTACCGGATGTAATTGATCTTACCTGGTAAGACTCAAGATTGTGCTTATCATTGAGTGCTCTTTCAATTGATTTAAAGCATGCATCAACAGCACCATCACCGACTGCAGATTCCTGAAAATCTTTCTTTCCTTTTCGGATCTTAACCGTTGCAGTAGGAATAAGATTTGTTCCCATTGTCACGTGGATATATTCAAGCTCAAATCGATCTGAATGAACATCAGCTAATTTATCACCCATAATAAATCTGAGATCATCATCGAAGATTTCTTTCTTCTTATCTGCAAGAGCAATAAAATGCTGATAAACTTCATTCAATTGTTTTTCATTAAGCGAATAACCGAGTTCAGATAATCGGGCTTTCAATCCGTGTTTACCTGAGTGCTTGCCAAGAACGATTTTTGTTTTTGGAAAACCTACTGTTTGCGGTGTCATAATCTCATAGGTATTTCTATCCTTAAGCATACCATCCTGATGAATTCCTGCTTCGTGTGCAAAAGCGTTATCACCAACAATTGCTTTGTTTGGCTGCACAACAATACCTGTAAAGGAAGACACCATTTTGCTTGTGTTATAGATTTCTTCGGTCTTTATTTTTGTATGAAGACCTAAAAGGCTTTCTCTTACTTTTAGAGCCATAACTATTTCTTCGAGAGAAGCATTTCCGGCTCTTTCACCGATTCCATTAATTGTGCACTCTACTTGTCTTGCACCGTTAATAACTCCACTTATGGAATTTGCAACCGCAAGTCCAAGATCATTATGACAGTGAACGCTGAGCACAGCTTTCTTAATATTCGGTACGGTATCTCTTATGTGTTTAATGATTTTTCCAAACTCATCGGGCAAAGTATAACCGGTTGTATCGGGAACGTTGATTGTAGTTGCACCAGCTTCAATTGCTGCTTCGATTATTTCACACAGATAATTGACATCAGTTCTTCCCGCGTCCTCTGTTGAAAATTCAACATCTTTTGTAAAAGTTTTAGCCAGAGAAACAGCGTCCTGTGTCATCTTAATTACCACATCCCTTTTTTCTGCTAAAGATTTGCCGTAGTTTTCATTTGCAAATTTGCCCATTATGTGAATATCGGAGGTACCGATAAAGGTGTGAATTCTGAATCTATTTGCATCTTTCAGA
>JAJDNK010000241.1 GCA_022340715.1 bacterium BMS3Abin03
GGTCCGTTATTACATAGAAGGAAGCGTAAGAAAATTCAAAGATAATTTACGAATAACTGCACAGCTTATCGATGTTGAAACTGAAACACAGCTTTGGGCGGAAACTTACAAAGGAAATCTCGCAGATATTTTCGATATACAAGAACAGGTATCCAAACAGATTGTAGATGCGCTTATGGTTAAGCTTACACCGAATGAAAAAGTTGAATTAACCAAACGCGCAACAAAAAATCACGAAGCTTATGATTGCAATCTTCGGGCAAGAGGGTTTCTATACCAATTAAACAAAAACAAATTGAAAATTGCTATTCAACTTTTCGAAAAAGCAATTGAGCTCGATCAGGAATACGCCAACGCTTATGCCGGGTTAGGTGAAGCTTATGCTAACCTTTACCAGCTATTCGAAAAGAAAGAAGTGTGGCTGGAAAAGTCGATCGAAGCGAGCTCAAAGGCTTTAATGTATGATTCAAATCTTTCTGAAGCTTATGCAGCACTTGGATTATGTTATTTCAATAAGAATATGTCGGAAGAAGCACTAAAAGCCAGTAAAAAGGCGATCGATCTCGATCCATCTGATTTTGTTGCTTACTGGATTCTTGGAAGAATTTATTATATAACCGATAAGTACTCTGATGCTGTTGAGTTATTCAAAAAAGTAATAGAATTAAATCCCGATTTCTATTCTGCCTATGTCGATCTGAGAATGACCTATGAGAAGCTCGGAGATAAAGCTAAACAGCAGGAAATGATATCTTTACAATTAAAAATGTTTCCGCAATACTTATTTAAACAGCCGGACGATGCCAGGGCGCATTTGTTTTTTGCACAGGTTTTATCGGAATCTGGTAGAACAAATGAAGCTAAATCTGAAGCAGCTACTGCTATGGAATTAAACCCAAATGACCCGCTTATGTTATATAACTTTGCCTGCTTTTATTCTAAAATGGGTGAGAATCAACTTGCAATCGAAGCCTTGAAAAATTCCGTGAAAGCTGGACATGAAGACTACGAATGGTTTAAAAGAGATTCGGACTTAGACCCTATTAGAAATGAGCCGGAATTTATTAAATTGATGGAAGGCAAATAAATTGAATTGTATCAAAATTGAAAATAAAAATATAACGGAGAACTAAATGATCGGAAGTAAAATACTTCACTATAAAATCCTTGAGAAGTTGGGCGAAGGAGGGATGGGAATTGTTTACAAAGCTGAGGATACCAACCTTAATCGCGAAGTGGCAATTAAATTTTTACCGCGCCATATAGCTTCTCAAAAGGAAGAAAAAGAAAGATTTAAAGTTGAAGCACGTGCTGCAGCAGCTCTTAATCATCCGAGCATTGCTACAATTTACTCTATCGAAGAAGATAAAGATGAAGTATTTATAGTGATGGAATATATTAATGGTATTGAACTGAAAGACAAAATCGCTAACGGGCAAATCAGTATGAACGAGGCACTGGATATAACTCGTAAAATTGCTGATGGTTTATTGGCAGCTCATTCTGAAGGAATTATACACAGAGACATAAAAAGTTCTAATATTATGGTAACCTCCAGCGGTAAAGTTAAGATAATGGATTTCGGTCTCGCTAAAATTACCGGCAGCGGGCAGGTTACGCGAATCGGAACAACAATGGGTACCGCAGCTTATATGTCTCCCGAGCAGGCAAGTGGTGAAAAGGTAGATAACAGAACAGATATCTGGTCGCTCGGTGTTATACTCTATGAATTATTAACAGGCGAACTTCCTTTCAAAGCGGATTATGAGGCTGCTTGGACTTACGTTATTATAAATAAACAGCCATTAAAGCCAAGCGAGCTTGATCGTAAAATTCCACCGCAGGTTGATTCGATAGTTATGAGAATGCTTGAGAAGGAAAGAGATAAAAGATATAAATCGACTGATGAGTTAATTAAAAACATCGACCAGGTTAAATCAGAACTCTCCGGGGCAGAAGAAGGAATAAAAACGAAAGCAATAGTTGTGCTTCCCTTCAACAATATAAGTGCTGAACCCGAGAATGAATATTTCAGCGATGGTTTGACTGAAGAACTAATTATGAATTTATCCCGCCTTAAAGATATGCGCGTAGTTTCTCGTACCTCATCAATGCAGTACAAAGGAACCCAAAAAGGAATTAAAGATATAGGCAGAGAACTCGGCGTTCGTTATATCATTGAAGGAAGCGTAAGAAAGTTTCAGGATAATTTGCGTATCACGGCGCAGTTAATAGATGTTGAAGCAGACCGGCAGCTTTGGGCAGAAACTTACAAAGGAAATCTGGCAGATGTTTTCGAGATCCAGGAAAAAGTATCAAAACAGATTGTTGATGCATTGATGATGAAGCTTACACCGCTTGAAAAAGTAGTGCTGGAAAAAAGAGCAACATTAAATGCCGAAGCATTCGATTATTATTTAAGAGCAAGAGATTTTTTGTACCAGCGTTCAAAGAATAGTGTGCAATATGCAATGCAACAATTTCAACAAGCAATCGAGATGGACGCGCGTTATGCCGGCGCCTATGCCGGATTGGGCGAGGCTTATGCAACTTATTACCAAAATTTTGAGAGTAAAGACATCTGGCTGGATAAAGCAATCGATACAAGTTTAAAAGCAATCACTTACGATCCATCTTTATCAGAAGCTTATGCTGCTCTTGCACTTGCTCATTTCTACAAGAAATCGAATGAAGAAGCTTTTGCAGCAGGTAAAAAAGCAATTGAACTTGATCCCAATAATTTTAACGGTTACTGGATACTTGGCAGAATATACCACAGCACCGACAAAGATAAAGAAGCTGTCGAACTGCTAACAAAAGTGATAGAATTAAATCCCGACTTCTATTCTGCTTACAGCGATTTAAGACTGATTTATGACAGGTTGGGTGAAATTGAAAAGAAAAAAGAAATTCTTAAAACTTCACTGGATGTTTATAAAAGATATTGCCTGAAACATCCTGATGATGGTCGTGCACATTTGTTTTTTGCGTTAACTCTTTTGGAAGATGGAAATGTTGAGGAAGCCAAAAAGGAAAATGCAAAAGCATTAGAGTTGAATCCTACAGATCCATTGATGCAGTATAATGCTGCTTGTTTTTATGCCAGGGTAGGAGAAAAAAATCTTGCCATTGATACACTAAAAAACGCTATGGCTGCAGGTTATCAGGATTATGAATGGATAAAACGCGATTCTGATCTCGAGAATATTCGCAAGGAACCAAAATTTATGGAATTGATGAAAGGTAAATAAACCTTAAATCATTTAAACTGTATTTCTGAGAGTACGGTAATTGATTAAATAATGATACAACAATTAGATTTAGGATACTGGATTCTGGATAGGAGGAGTCAGTTTTTGCTTTATTTTTATAGTTTTCAATTGGTTGATTTAAATAATTAACCACGGCAAAGTAATTGCGTAAGTTCATTTGAAATTGAAAGCAAATCAAATGAACAAAATTCTAAAATATTTTATTGCCTCTTTAGCAATTATTTCCTCAGCCACTGCACAGCCTTCCGCATCTTTTTATTTTACTACCGCATTTCCGACAGGAGAATTCAAAAATTACAATAATGATATCGGTTACGGCGGAAATATGGAATTTTTCTTTTTTACACCCTCGCCAAAAATTCCTTACGGATTAGGTGTTGATTTCAGTTATACCTCGTACGGAATTCATTTCCAGACCGATCCTTACTCAGATGAACTTTCATTAACCTCCGACAGGGCAAATAATTTTTTTAGTGCTCATATTCTTTTTCAGATTGCTCCCTATTCCGGTGAGATACGTCCTTATGTGGAAACATTATTTGGCGGAAGCTATATCTTTTCTATTACCGATATCGGCTACTATTATTACTCGGATGAAACCTTAAATCTTAACGATTGGTCATGGAGCTACGGTGCAGGAGTGGGTGTTAAGTTTTTAACTACAGGCGATCCTTATTTCAATCCGGGTTCAGTGTTTCTTGATTTGAAAGTCCGTTACTTAATGAGCACACAGACTACCTATCTCGATAAAAACTCAATTGAAATTTATGATGATGCGGTGTATTACACACTTAATAAATCACAAGCCGATATGATTACTGTTTCAATAGGGGCATATATTTTCTTCTGACCGCTGAATCCTCTTAAAGCGAATAAAATCCATTCATCATAAATATTTACTTCTTTTCTTTATTCTTTTACTTTTTGTAACAAACATTTCAACTATTTCGTCCTTAGTAACAGATGTTAGAGTCATCAAAATTTGATTACCTGATTCAGCGGTATAAGAATAAAATCTTTAATTATGCCATTTATATGATGCATAACCAAATGGATGCGGAGGATATTACGCAGGAAGTGATGATAAGGACCTGGCAAAACATTGATAAATTTAATTTTTATGCTGCAAGCGCATGGATGATGAGAACAACTCACAATCTTTGCATAGATTATCTGCGTAGAAACAAAGTACAGTTTCAGCGTGAAATATCGATTGACGATAATTTGTCTGAACGAATAGAAGATAAAAAACACGGTATTATGCCGGAAAAGAAATTATCACAGAATATGCTAAATGAAAAAATTAAAAGCGCTGTTGAAAACTTACCTGAAAGGCTAAAAAGTCCGTTTGTTCTTTATGAGCTGCAGGGATTTAAATACAAAGAGATAAGTAAAATTCTGGATATACCGTTAAACAGTGTTAAGGTAAATATCTTAAGAGCACGTAAACAACTTCAAAAGGATTTAAAAGTTTATGCGAATGAAGAACTCAATTAATATAGATGAAAAGCTTTACGAAAAAATTATAGCTGTTGCATACAAAGATGCTTCATCGATCGATAAGTTTATTGTTTACAGGAAAGCAAAAAAGGACCCTGAAATTCAACAATTACTGAATGAATTCACGGAAACTGCAATGGCTGTTCATAATATAAAAAGTGATGAGCTACCTGATTCAACCATTGCTTCGGTTAAAAATCGTATGAACAACATAGACAAAAAAGATTTTATCGGGAATTTCGTTTATTCAAAAATTATTGCCAGGCCATTACTCTCATCCGGTATTGCCGGAATATTAATATTGGCTTTAGCTGCTGTTTTATTTTTCAGGCAGCCACAACAAACACCTCAATACACAAAAGCTGAAATGGAACTTGCACAAAAACAGCTTGAGGAATCAGTAGCAATTGTGAATAAAGTTTTTAAGAATGCTGAAAAACAATTCGACAATGAAGTAATTCCAACTATCATCAATAACAAAACAAACAAAGGATTTAATTTAATTAACGATCTACTCATAGGAGGATAAAATGAAAACAATAAAATATTTAATCACTGCATTAGTTCTTACTCTCGTCATGCAGTTACACTCACAATCTGATGATGTTACAAAAGAACCGGGGTATGTTGATTTCGGTGATTTTACCTCATTGGAAAAGTCTGCAGGAGTTACAGAGGTTGAACTCGGTCAGGATGTACTTTCAGCTCTCGCTTCTATCTCAAGTGATGAAGATCCGAATATTATGGCTATTCTGAACGGACTGAAACTTGTTAGAGCAAACGTTTATGAGATAGATGATAAGAACAGGGATCAATTGATGCAAAAAGTAAACGAGGTAGATTCAAAGCTTTCCAACACATCGTGGAAAAGAATTGTTAGAACAAGAAGTGAAGATGAGACCGCTAATGTTTACATCAAAATGAACAGTAATAAAAAAATTATCGGGCTTGTAGTTACTAGCTTCGAGAACAGCGGGGAGGCTGCATTTGTTAATATAGTAGGTCAGATCGATCTTGCAACAATCGGTAAGCTCGGAAAAAAATTCGATATACCTTCACTTGATGACATCAATCGAAAAGATTCGGGTGAGAAATGAAACAGAACAAATCAATAATAGTAATTATAGCACCGATACTCTTACTTTTTCTTACAGGCTGTATTGGTGTAAACAGGCAGTTCTCACAGGTAAAAGATAAGATCATGGGAGAACTTGGTTCAGATTACCGAACGGAATTTCAATTTTCAGTTGGTCCGGCTTTAATCCACGTCTCAAGCTGGCTGGTAGATATGTCTGCCGATGAGGAATATGTGGATGATATGATGAGAGAGATATCCAGTGTACAGGTAGGAATTTATAACAAAATAGACGAGAACAAAGACAAGGCAAACTTTAGCACTCTCATTGCTTTAGATGATCACATGAAAAAGAGCGGGTGGAAATATATTGTTCGTACTGCCGATGGAGATGAGCTAACAGCAGTATATATAAGCAATGATCCTGAAGAAGTACTTAAAAAAATGTATGTAATAAGTCTAGAGGATGAGAAGCTGGTAATCGTGGAAGTTAACGGCAATCTTCAAAAAGTTATTTCGTATGCTTTAAAGGAGAAAAAATTTAAAATTAATAGTGAACTTTAAGCTAATTAAGTTGCTTGTTTTAATTATTCCGTAAATATTTATCCCATCCTGTATTTTAATCAGGGTGGGATTTTTTATACAAATCTAAATCCCCTCACATTTTACATTCATCTTTATATTGTTTAATATCTAATAATCTCATAGATTTAAATAAAAATCCATAATGAGATAACATCAAATTTAGGAGATGATAACAATGCAAAATATATTCAAAAATAAGTCATACGATATAGGGGCTCTAGCGCTTAGGATTGCAGTAGGTGTACTGCTTCCATTTCACGGAATAGCAAAGCTGATAAAAGGCATCGATTGGATTGATGGACTCCTCGCCGGATTAAGTCTGCCTGCATTTATTAAATACGGCGTGTTTATAGGAGAGATTATAGCCCCTGTCTCATTGTTGATTGGTTTCAGAACAAGGATTGCTGCTTTGTTTGTCTGTTTTAATATGTTTATGGCTGTTCTGCTTGCTCACCGTAATGAAATATTTACAATAAAACCTTCAGGTGCATACTCCATAGAACTTGATCTTCTCTATTTTCTCAGTGCACTTACATTATTCTTTATTGGCGGTGGTAAATTCAGTGTTTCCACTAAAAATAAGTGGGATTAAATACGTTATTAATGATCAAAGGAGGAATTAATTATGTCTGTAAAACCTATACCGGATAACGTTCCAAGAGTTTCACCTTATCTCATTGTAAGTGATGTCGGTAAAACCATGAATTTTCTTAAAGAAATTTTTAATGCTGAAGAGGATGAAAGAATGACACTCCCGGATGGGACAATAAATCATGGGTCGGTCAAAATAGGTGATTCATTGATTATGATGGGTAAAGGATCTGATAATTACCCTCCACAGCCGGCAATGCTTTATATCTATGTAAATAACACCGATGCTGTTTATAAACGTGCACTTGAAAGTGGCGCTACTTCCGTCATGGAACCGGCAGATCAATTCTATGGCGATCGAAATGCTGCTGTAAAAGATTCCGATGGCATAAGCTGGTGGATAGCAACCCATATTGAAGACATTTCCACAGAAGAAATGCAAAAGAGAAATGAAGAGAGAACACAAAAACAGTGATATATTAAGTGAACATTCCCGAAAAACAATATGAACTTGTTAATGGTTCAAGAGAAGTTGTTTTTCAATACTGTGAACAGTTTTCTAATAAAGATTATGTAAAAGAGGTTGAAGGATTCGGATGGGTAAGTATAATAGGTTATGTTCCGCCGGATACCGATATAATCCGGTTTCCTTAAAACCTGATAAGTAAACCTGCCTTGCCTGTAAATTGAAAAGAAGAAATCTCCTGTTTTGTCAGATTAATCTCAAAATTGCTCAAGTATTTGATTGTGGATATTTCAATATAGGGTTGATAACTATCTGAAAATGGAAATTTAATTCCAGCGAGAATGCCCGGAAAGAAAATAAACCTGTTAAAATCATTTACTGAATAATGTCCGGCTCCGATGCTCAAACCAAAATATGGACTTGTATAACGATAAAAAAGTGTGGCTACCAAATCGATATGAATGTTTTCATTCGTGAAAACTTTCGATTCACCATTTTTGCTTATGTACAAATCTATACCTCCCCGCATCTTTAATCCGATAGTTGCCCATTGAAACGGAAGATTTTTTCCAGCATACAACTCAATACCTGTCTTGGGAGCTTCGCTTTTATAATTGAAAGAGCCTCCTGCTTCCCACTGTGCTGTTGTTGGCTGAACAATTAATAACGCTACGATAACAAAAAGGTAATGAAAACTCTTTGTGCAGTGTAAGTTATTTTCTGGTTTCATCATGGCTGATGAAAACCTTCCCCTATAAACTTTAGTGCATTTACCAGACCACTTCTCCAGTAATTCCATCGATGTCCTCCGTCGCGCATTCTAAACTCATGCTGCATTTTCTTTTTTAAAAGGAGAACATGAAAAAGTGAATTACTTTCCGAAAATTGATCATCATCGCCGCAATCTATATAAATTCTTAACTGCTTTATTTTTATCGGATCCGCGTTCTGGATTATGTGAAAAGGATTATTTTTTATAAAAGTTTTATTTACCCGGTCTTTACCTGCTAATCCCGGACCATATAAAATACCGTATTTAAGTTCCCAGTCACTCTGACTAACTTGCTTAATCTCATCATCATTATAAATCGCTGCACTGAATGCCGCACAAGCAGAGAACATATCGGGATGTTTTAATGCATTTACCAATGTTCCGTATCCACCCATTGAAAGTCCGGCAATACCGCGGTAACGTTTTCCCGTCCGGATTCTGTAATGAGATTCTATATAAGGTATAAACTCCCTAATGAAAAAATCTTCATACATAACGGAGCTGTTATAATTATTTATATAATAACTAACCCCTCCGTCCGGCATTACAAGTATCATCGGGGCTATTTCCCTGTTCGCTATTGCTTCATCCACAATAAGATTGGCTTCACCAAACTGAATCCACCCTATATCGTTATCGGTAAATCCGTGTAACAAATAAACAACGGGATAAAAACGATTGGATGTTTTATAATCAAACGGAAGGTAAATTGTATAACGAACATCTTTGTTTAAAATTTCACTATGTACAGTTAGGCCTTCCTTTACAGTCCCTCTTGAAACCTGTGAAAACATTCCGATGTTTAAAATGAGAATTGTAATCAAGGTCAGAAAACTGCGTAACCAAATCATTGCTTCTCCTCTTTTCTATTCCCGACAAACATATTAAAGATTAACCAGTGTTTAATCTAAAATCCATCATCCACAATATTTTTCTCAATAACTTCACCATACTTTTTAACTTTATCTCTTATTTCACTCGCCTTGCCGATTATAACATACTGTAAATCTTCCTTTGGAAAATATTTTTTTGCAATTTCATTTGCGCCTTCTATTGTCATCTCATCAACATTTTTTTCAAAATCATTTATATACGAATCATCAAGCCCGTAAAAGAACATTGTTGTAAGCAGATCGGCAAGATCACCTGAAGTTTCATAATCCGGCGGGAATTGTCCCTTAACATAATTTTTTGCCGAGTTTAATGTCGCAGCATCGATCCCCTCAGTGTGAAGGCGGTTCAGAACTTTTAATGCAAGATCGATTGCATCAATGGTTGTTTCAGTTGCTGTAAATGTAAAAATATAAAAAGTACCGGATTGCCTGTAATTATTAAACCGGCTTCTTGCGCCGTAAGTTAATCCTGCATTAACTCTCAGCGCATCATTCAACCAGGATGTAAATCTGCCGCCAAGTATTGTATTTACTACATTAATTCTAGTTAAATCTTTGTTATTCCAGGCAACCCCGTAACCGCCGATTAAAAATGTCGTTTCTCTTGAATCATCTTTATTAATCAGCAGCACCCTGTTCTTTTCCAGAGGCTTTATATCTGTGTCAATATCTTTCATCATGTTAAGCTTTTCCAGACCCGGACCTCTTGGAAGTAACTCTTCAATCTTTGTTTTCATTTCATCTGTTGAAAAATCACCCACAACAGCTATACCTGTAAATGTATGAAGATAATGCATCCCGAAAAATCCGGCAATATCTTCACCCGTAATTTCTTTTATTGAAGCTGTTGTTCCTGAGACGGGATTACCATAAACATTATCACCAAACACAAATTTATTAAAGTAACTGCTTATTACCCTTCTCGGACTTTGCTTATCCTGTTCAAGCTCGGCAAGCCATCTTTGTTTTCTTTTGTTGATCTCTTCCCCCGGGAAAGCGGGATGTGTCATTACATCAATAAATATTGGAAGCAGTTTATCCAGGTCGGTTTTCTTACACGACATCTTAACTACAGCATTTTCTTTTCCTGCGTAAGAAGAAATTGTTGCACCCAGAAAATCAAAAGTTTCTTCAATCTGCTGCTTTGTGTAATTCTTCGAACCAAACAAAAGTGCTTCAGCAGTAAAAGCCGCTAAACCGCTTTGCCCGTCATCCCAGATTGCACCGGCGGGAAATACAGCTGATACATAAACTAACGGAACTTCATGCTGTTCCATCAAATAAAGTGTTATACCGTTTTCAAGAATAGTCTTTTCATAATCAGGCAGCTTGAACTGTCCTAAAGTCATCGACGATAGAACAAGAAACAGAATAATTGTTAAAATGAATGCCTTCACACTACCATTCGACCATTCCGTTATACGACTATTCAAAGGTTTTTGTTCAGTTTGCATTGCTTTGTTTTTCATTTCGATTTCTCCTCTTCTTGAGTTGAGGACTGCATAATTCCGACTGTTCTGTTATTCTTCGTAAAATATTTTGCTGCTACCTTTTGAATATCATCCGCAGTTACTTTTGCAAAGTCCTGTGGTGCGGAGAAAAGTTTTTTATAATCACCGAAGAACAATTCATAATTCCCGATATTGTTTGCCTTTCCGTTTATTGTTTCCATTGTGCGATAAAATTCCATTAGTTTTTGATTCTTTACTTTTTGAAGTTCTTCCGGCTTTACACCTTCGTCTATTATTTTATCGAGCTCTGTAATCATTGCCTGCTCAAGATGATTCGGCGTAATTCCTTTATTACATATCCCATAAATAACAAATAAAAAGGGATCGAATGCATAACCAAAATCTGTAGAAACCTGAATAGCTAATTGCCTGTCATCAACAAGCGATTTATAAAGCCGTGAAGTATTGCCGGAGGACAAAATCGATTCAAGTAAACTAAGTGCATAATAATCTTCAGAATTTGTCTGTGGTACATGATATGCAAGCATAACATAAGGTGCCGGTACCTCACGGTTTATTTCAACTATTTTCTCACCGTCCTGTTCCGGCTCAACCGTATGAATTTTTCGCGGGGGCAGTCCGGTAGCAATAGGTTCAAAATATTTTTCTGAAAGTGCTTTTACTTTTTCAAGGGATATATCACCGGTTATAACTACAACGCAATTGCCTGGTGAGTAATAAGTGTGAAAGTAAGTTTCAAGATCCTGCTTCGTCCAGTTTTTTATATCGGATTCATATCCGATAACAGGCCAGCGATAAGGATGTGCAAAAAACGATGTGCCCTGTACCTGTTCCCATAATTGCCATAAAGGATAATTTTCCAATCCTGTGCTTCTCTCCGATAGAATCACACCCCTCTCACTTTCAATCATTTTATCATCAAAGTTGAGATTTGCAATCCTGTCTGCTTCAAGATCGAAAATTACTTCGGTTGCACTGCTTGGAAACCAATCCGTATAAACAGTTACATTCTCGCTTGTATAGGCGTTGTTAGCTCCGCCATTTGCTTCCATAGTTCTGTCAAACTCTTTCGGTCCGTATTTCTTCGCACCGTTGAACATCATGTGCTCGAAGAAATGAGAGATACCCGTAATTCCCGGGTATTCATTTCT
>JAJDNK010000250.1 GCA_022340715.1 bacterium BMS3Abin03
GGCTGGGGTATATTTACTTATCTGTCAATGTTATTTCTTTCATTCGCCAGTCTGATTTCACCTGATATTTCTGAAACATTTAAAATGGTTTTTTATATTCCGGGTGGATTGTTTGAATTAATATTTGGATTTTGGCTACTGCTTAAAGGTATAAATGTAAAAAATAGCAACTAACAAAATTATTTAAGCAGACAGTGTTGCTACGTTCTGATTTCATATAGTTTTCCAAATTAGCTACACTGCTCAAAGTTCTTTTTTGGGGGAATGCGTGTTAATTGCAAAAGTGTTAGTAATTTTTTAAAAAGCAATTAAAAGGAGAAGGATGACTATGAAATTGTTTTTATTTTTTTTGTTGAGTTCAATATCTTGTCTTGTTTTTGCACAGGAAACGAAAGTGCCGGAATGGGCTTTGCCTCAATCAGCGACTCACACCCAGGTTTCACCACCTAAGGATTTTCACCGCCCGGATAGAACAATCTATGAACCAATTGGCATATTCGAAGGTCAATCCGATATAGGATCAGCTTTAGTAGAGGGGAGTTCCAGCTACGATCCAACAACAAAAGAGTACACCATAACATCCGCAGGTTATAACATCTGGTATGTACGTGATGAATTCCGTTATCTCTGGAAAAAAATGTCAGGTGATATTTCGTTAGCTGCAAACATCACCTTTCCCGATTCACTCGGTTTCGGTGATCGTAAAGCCGTGCTTGTTATTAGGCAAAGCCTGGAGGACGATTCGAAAGAAGCTATTGTTGCATTGCATGGTGAAGGTATGATACACCTGGCATGGCGCCCGGAAAAAGGGGCAAGAATTAAGGATATGGAATATCGAATCGGTAGCCGCGGTGCTATTCCGGGTGGCAGTTCTCCTGATGATCTTGTCACTAATATTGCTGAACGTATAGGTATCGAAAAACGTGGTGATTCTTTTGCACTTTTTGTTAGCCTCGATGGAGAGGGTATGCACCAGTTTGGTGCTCCCATAGAACTACACTTTAATGAACCATTCTATGTAGGAATTGGTTTTTGCTCACACTTACCGGATAAAACCGATATGGCAATATTGTCTGATGTTCTGCTTACAAACGCAGCAGGTGAGGTACAATAAGAAGGCAGTAAATTCTGGATCGTCATAACAGAAAGGAATTTTATTATGACAAAACTTTCATTCTTTTTCATTTCATTTTTATTAGGCACAATGTGTTATTCACAGGAAAAAATTCCGGACGTACACGTTGTAACTTCTGAATTTGAACGTATTGAAATAATCAGAATGCGGTCTGGTACTGACATGTTAAAAGGATTAAATGAAGCCGTAAAGGAGAAAAATATAAAGAATGCGGTTATTCTTGCCGGAATTGGTTCAGTTACAGATTATCATTTTCATGTAGTCAGCGATAAGAAATTACCACCGGCTGAAGAATTTCCAAAAGCATCAGTTCCAAAGGATTTAATTTCCGTACAGGGGTATATTCTGAATGAACGCGTTCATGCTCACATAACATTGTCCGATGAAAACAGTGTTATCGGTGGTCATTTGGAACCGGGCACAAAAGCACTGACTTTTTTTATTATAACAATTGGTGTACTACCTGATGATTTGGATATTGAATATTTAGATAACTATAAGCTATAATAATGAAAAAAATCATTCTTCTTCTCATTACTGTTTCTTACCTGTTTTCTGGAACAGCATTTTCAACTAATGTTTTTCTCCAATACAAAAAAGATGTACCGCAGATTAAATATGCCGCACGAAAATTAACTGAGGCACTTACTGAAAAAAATTATAATGTTACAGATGCCAACACTAATTATGATATTCTCATTAGCCTCGATGTAGATTCGATTCAGCTTGGTGCCGAAGCATTTTCAATTATTCCCGAAGATAAAGTAATCACTATTTACGGCGGAGATAAACGCGGACTTATCTACGGTGCGCTGGCATTGGTTGAGCATTTGAAAAACGGAATTGCCCTAAAAGATGTAAAGCCCGAAAGAGATAAACCCAGGCTTGAATTCAGGGGCATTAAATTTAATTTGCCGTGGCATACTTACCGCCCCAGCTCTGCACTTGATCAGCACTATGAGACTGTGCGTAATCTAAAATTCTGGGAAGCTTTTCTCGATATGATGGTGGAGAACCGTTTTAATGTTATCAGTCTGTGGAATTTAGATCCTTACACATTTATGATTAAGCCTAAAAACTTTCCGGAAGCAAGCCCGTGGCCAGTTAAAGAAATGGCAGAATGGCAGCACTTCTATCACGAATTATTCAGGATGGCTAAGGAACGCGGACTCGATACCTATATTGTTCACTGGAATATATTTGTCAGCAAACAGTTTGCCGAGGCTCATAATGTTGCAAAACAAAATTTCTATCCGCATTACTTTGTAAAGGGAGATACTTCGGAAATTGTTCGTCGTTATATGCGTGATTGTGTAAAACAGGTATTGCAGGAATATTCAAACCTGGATGGTATCGGCGTTTCACACGGAGAGGGTATGGCAGGTATGACACCATTGCAGCGCCAGGAATGGGTTGATGATGTTATTATAAAAGGTATGCTTGAAGCAGGTCGTCCTGTTAAACTGATACACCGTGTACCTTTTTCTTCAGGCACCAGTTCGGATCCGGGCGTAAGCAAGAACGTAGAAGAAGTGACACGCGCTGCTATGGAGAATCTTGGAAATAGTTTCGAAGGACCGATCTGGACACCAATTAAATTTAACTGGTCACATGGTCATTCAACACCGGAGCTAGTAAAGGTTCATGGCGGAAAGCTGGGCGATACATATTTCAAACCGGACCCGAAGAATTACAAAATTGTCTGGACTGTACGTAACGAAGACTTTTTTGCTTTACGCTGGGGTGTACCTGATTTTATTCGTAAACACATTGCTGAAAATTGTCAGGAAGATTACGTCGGCGGATATTTTATTGGATCAGAAACCTATATACCTGCGCTGGATTATTTCACTGCTGTTAAAGAACCCGTCGATTGGAAATGGGCATTTCAAAGACAGTGGTTGTTCTATAAACTTTGGGGAAGATTACTTTATGATCCGAAGACACCGGACAAAGTATTTCAGGCTGAGTTTAATAGGCGTTACGGATCGAAAGGTGATAATTTATTAAAGGCATACGAACTTGCTTCGAACACACAATTGCGTCTTGCCTGTCTCTACGATTCGAAATGGGATTTCACGCTTTACTGTGAAGGCTTTCTTGCTTTACAAGGCGATACAACAAAATACATTTCCGTTAACCAATTGATTGATCAGCCGACTATGGCACCGGAATATGTATCTGTAAAGAATTACGTAGAAAAAACTTTAAAAGGTGTAACTTTTGCCAACGATCGTGTTACACCGGATAAGCTCGCAGCTATGCTGGAAAAAGATAACCGCGAAGCTCTTCGTCTTGTTGAGAATATTGATGTATCAGGAAATGCATCACTTATGTATGAAGTAGCAGATGTAAAAGTCTGGGCATATTTGGGTTTGCATCTTGCAGAAAAGTTAAGAGGTGCTATAGCTTTGGAAACCTATAGATTGCAGGGACGATTACAGGATGAAGCTATTCAACATTTGAAAAAAGCTCTTGGGTACTGGGATAAGGTAATCGAAATTACACGCCCAATTTATAAAGATATGCCGTTAACTCACTATAACCATAATTTTTTCACAGCTAATAAAAACAATTTGTTTCACTGGGCTCTCATCCGTGATGAGGTTGCGAGAGATGTTGACATTGCTTTAGCCGGCAAGAAATAGAGATCTTAGAAGGGATAATCCCTCAATAAAAAGACATTTATATATTAATTAAATATTTTGCTATTGTTCTTAAAAATTATTTCGAAACAATATCCGAATCCACATCATTAAAAAAGAACCAAAGGTATCAGCAATGAAAAAGTATATTTACCTTCTCTTACTCATCAC
>JAJDNK010000263.1 GCA_022340715.1 bacterium BMS3Abin03
CGGAATATCTTTTACGAACACGATGATGAATCAATCCAGCGCTCTCGTTCACGTTTACACCGACGGAAGTGTAAGCATTAGTACCGGAGCAGTTGAGATGGGGCAGGGCGTAAATGAAAAGATAAGAATGGTTGCTGCAAGCGTTTTTTCTTTGAGCTTAGACAAAATTAAAACTGATACAACGAATACAACAAGAATTGCAAATACTTCTCCAACTGCGGCAAGCAGCGGTGCTGATCTGAATGGTAAAGCAACTGAGCAAGCCTGCAATGAAATTCTTAACAGGTTAAAAACCGTTGCTGCAGAAATGTTGGAAGTAAATGATTCATCACAAATAGAGATTATAGATGGAGTGGTTTACCAGCAAGGTTCAAAAACAAAAATAACCTGGAATGAACTGATTAAAACTGCAAATATGAAACGCGTTAGTCTTTCTTCACAATCATTTTATGCAACACCGGGAATTCATTTCGATAAGGCGAAAGAGAAAGGCAAACCGTTTGCGTATCATTCCTATGGAACCGCTATCATTGAAGCAACAGTTGATTGTCTTCGCGGAATTTATAAAATAGATTCTGTTAAAGCTCTTCACGATTTCGGAAAATCTATTAATATAAGTATAGATAAAGGACAGGCTGAAGGTGCAATTATGCAAGGATTAGGGTGGATGACAATTGAAGAAGTGATTTACAATGGAGATGGGAAACTGCTGACCGATGCTTTATCGACTTATAAAGTGCCGGATATCCATTTCACTCCCGATGTACAAATAGAATTTCTTGAAGACTCTGAAAATCTACTTGGGGTTTTCAAATCGAAAGCCATTGGTGAACCGCCCTTGATGTACGGGATTGGCGGATACTTTGCAATTATGAATGCAATAAAAGCCTTTCGTCCCGGTGTTGAATTTAAATTTTCTGCACCCATTACTCCTGAAAAAGTACTGCTTAATATTTATAGCAATGTTAAGAAATCTGTAATATCTGTTTAGCCGCGAATACGCTAATTATTCGCAAATCAGCAGCCTAACTATTTTCTCATTCTTTAAGCTTTCTATCTAAGACTATTCGTTTATAATTTAATTTTAATTCACCAAAGTTTACAATTAGAGCCAGCTTATTTCGAGAAACTTTAAGATAGTTAAGAGCTTGAGCAATAAATTCATCGGCTATTCCGGAAATTGCTTTTACTTCTAAAATTATTTTATCATAAACAACAAAATCAGCTTGAAATTTGTGCGGAAGTATTATGTCTTTATAACTAACATCATACCTTGTTTCTCTCGCGAATGGAATATTTGCACGGTTGAATTCATATTCCAGAGCATCTTTATAAACGATTTCCAAAAATCCGGCACCTAAATTATTATGTGCCTCAAAGCATTTACCTATGATACGATAACTTTCATCTTTATATAGCAAATCTGTCATATTCTTTTTCCTCCAATTATTTATAACATTACGTTGCCACGAATGCGCCGATTATTCGCGAATTAGTGGCTTAACTTTTTTACAATTTAAGAAATTTTATGTGGATAATTAAAATGTTAAATTAATGACTCGAAATGTGAAATATCATCAGTTTATACACGATGAAAGAATTAGAACTCTGGACGTTCGTAAATAGCAAGCTTGAAAAAAATATTCCGGTTATGCTGCTTGCAGTTGCGGATTCATTTAAATCATCTCCCGGCAGAGCAGGATTCAAATTGGCTTTAGCCAAAAATGAAAGTTTGATAGGTACTATTGGCGGCGGAATAATGGAACACGACATGCTTGTTCTTGCAGGAGAAAATTTCAAAGATGATGAAGAGAAAACGTTCTTAAAAATTTTGCATCACAATCCCAAATCACCTAAAGATAAATCGGGATTAATTTGCGGCGGTACTCAGGCAATAATTTTCAGTAAAATTCTTCCTGAACATAAAAGCAAGATTGAAAAGCAATTACAGAACACAATAGAAAGAAAAAAATCTTTAATGATTCTCTCTTCCAGTGGTCTGGATTTTGATAACTCAAGATGGAACGAGAATCGGCATTCTTTCTTTTATAAATCCGATGAAGACTGGCGTTATGAAGAAAACAGTGGTGAACCCGACACTGTTTATATTATTGGCGGCGGACACGTTGGTTTGGCTGTCTCGCGTGTAATGGCAACGCTCGATTTTTATGTTATTACTTTTGATAAACGAAAAGATGTTTTTACAATGAAGAACAACACGTATGCACATAAAAAAATAATTACTGAATACGAAAAGACCGGAGATTATATTGAAGAAGGGACCAACTCTTATGTTGTTGTAGTTACGTCGGAATTTTCAACGGATAAGGCTGCAATAAAATCAGTGATAAATAAAAAGATAAAATATCTCGGACTTATGGGAAGCGCTTCAAAAATTCATAAGATATTTTCGGAATTGGAAAACGAAGGCATCGATCCAAAACTGCTTGAAAAAATTCATACACCGATAGGTCTCGAAATAAACGCTGAATCACCGGAAGAAATAGGGATCAGCATTGCTGCAGAAATTATAAATATCAAACATCATCAATAAAACTAATCCATCCTTTTATTAAATTAATTTATGAGCGATAAATTTTACAGAATATCCATTGAGCAATTATTCAACTGGATTCTAGCTGAGGAAAAGGAAGGGCGGATTTTCGGTCTTTATAAAGAGCTGCTTTTTACTCCGAATAAGAATGATCTCTTCAGGATGAAACGATACGGACAACTTTTAGAAACACCAATCGGAGTTGCTGCTGGGCCACACACACAACTCGCTCATAACATTATTTCATCGTGGCTTTGCGGCGCAAGATATCTCGAATTAAAAACAGTTCAAACACTCGATGAAATTGATGTAAAAAAACCTTGCATCGATATGGAAGATGAAGGTTACAATTGTGAGTGGTCCCAGGAATTGAAAGTTCACGATTCTTTTGATGAATATCTGAATGCGTGGATCCTTATTCACATTTTAAAACATAAATTCGGATGGAATGAAACTGAACCCGGTTTTATATTTAATATAAGCGTCGGTTACGATCTTGTAGGAATTTTGAATCCGAATGTGCAATGGTTTTTAGATAAGATGAATAATTGCAAAGATGAACTTGATGAAAAGATTCAAAAGCTGATTCCGCTTTATCCTTCCATTAAAGAAATGAAAATTTCTCCTCATCTTTCCGATAATGTTACTTTATCAACAATGCACGGCTGCCCTCCGAATGAAATTGAAAAGATCGGGAAATATTTAATCGAGGAGAGAAAACTTCACACCACGATAAAACTAAATCCAACACTATTAGGCAACGATAACGTAAGACATATTCTAAATGAAAAGCTCGGTTATGAAGTTAATATTCCTGATGAAGCTTTCGAACATGATCTTAAATACAATGATGCGATCAATCTGATAAAATCATTACAACAAAGTGCTGATAAAGCCGGTGTTGAATTCGGACTAAAACTAACTAACACGCTCGAATCACTCAACTCTACTCATTGGCTTCCCAACGAAGAAAAAATGGTTTACACGAGTGGTCGTGCTCTTCATCCGATTAGTATTAATCTTGCAGCAAAACTTCAAAAAGATTTTAACGGCAAGCTCGATCTATCTTTCAGCGCCGGCGTAGATGCTT
>JAJDNK010000267.1 GCA_022340715.1 bacterium BMS3Abin03
TAAAGTAATTAGTAAAGGCAACTCAATTTATCTTACAGATAATGAAGGCAACTTGTATTCTATTGATCTGCTTCTCGGAACGGATAACTGGAATAAGAAAAGAGTTTACGCCTCGGAAAAAGTGTATTATGCAAATGATGAACTAATCCTCCACAATACAAAAAATGAAGTATTATTTATTGATTCTTATCGGGGCAAAGTGCAAAAAGAAGTTAAACTTCCGAATGAGTTTATCAATTCATCTCCAACCTGTCTTATTGAAAATGGAAAAGAAATATTATTAGGATTTGATAATGGCTACATCTGTGAATTGGACGAGAAAAAAATTTTTAAAGAATTACTTTATTTAGAAAACTCACAAATTGTCTCAATTATAAAAGCTAACAGTAATTTTTTTGTGACAAATAATGCCGGGAAACTAATCGAATTCACTATAAATTAAATCATACCCAAATTAACAAAGGAACAAATGTTTAAAGGAATAATTTTCGATATCGATGGAACTTTAACATCAACTAATCAGCTTATTTTTGATTCATTCAATCATATTGCTAAGAAATATTTGAATAAAACATTTTCTAATGAAGAAATCACCACAATGTTTGGTCCTACTGAAGAAGTAATTATTAAACTCTGGTGCGGTGATAATCATGAAGCAGCAGGAAAAGATTATTATGATTACTACAAATCTCACCATGATATTGCAGAGCTTTATCCCGGTATGAAAGAAGTACTCGATATACTAAAAGACAAAAAAATTCTGCTTTCAATCTTTACAGGTAAAGGACGAAAGTCATCTATCATCACTTTAGAAGAGTTAGGAATCATAGATTACTTTGATATGATTGTTACAGGTGATGAAGTAACCAATCATAAACCTGCACCGGATGGAATAATTTCCTTTCTAGCAAAATACAATCTTAAAAAAGATGAAGTTTTGATGATCGGAGATTCAGCCGGGGATGTTAAAGCCTCCAGAGATGCAGGAGTTAAAATTGCTTCAGCATTGTGGGATAGTTATGCAGCAGAAAAAGTGAAACAACTTGGCAGTGATTATTATTTTAATACTGTTGGTGAGTTGAAAGAATTTTTGATTCAACATATTTAGTAATATAATCTCTCTTCACTCTGTTTCTATTTTGTTTTCTCTGTAGTAATAAAACTTAATAAATTCCTAACGGATGATTATACATGAGAATTTTACGAATCTAATCTTGAAAAACACGACCTTAGAAACGGTGTGGGAGAAGTAGTTGATTTTATAATTTATGAGAGTGAACTTATTAAAAGTAAAACCGAAATTGCTAAAGAAGAAATGTTGTTAAATAACGAAGTTTTTTCTACTTAGAAATTTTACATTTTTTTACTCCACCAAATTGTTCTAATTACCTATCATCATATAAAGTAATCTTTCACCTTCAATTCAATGTTGAATATACTTAGTTAAGAAATCAAGTGTAATTTTAGTTATTTTTAGAATTAAAATTGCTATGGAATTGTAATAAATTTGTTTAAAAAAGCACTTGCGAAAAGACATAAAATATATTTCATCGCTTAAGATTGCAGTCTCGGGGCTACTGATTTTAGCGATACTTGAATTAATAGCAATTCTGATTCTTAACTCAGGTCATTTAATATTTACTCTTGATGATGCTTAAATTCATTTGCGTATGGCAGAAAATCTCTTACAGGGGCATTATGGAATTAATTTAAGTGAGTCATCTTCTCCTTCTTCCAGTATTCTCTGGGTCTTCTTACTCGCTCCTTTTACTAAGCTTTCCTTTAGTAACTACGTGGTTCTAATCATTAACACACTCTGTGCGGTGGGTACGTTATTTTTATTCTGGAAAGTATTAACAACAGTTTTCAAATCAGAACCTGAAAACAAAAAAACAAAAATTACAATTACTTGGTTACTTATTCTATTAATTTTTGCAACTAATATGATCTCCCTGATATTTATTGGGATGGAACATTCTTTACAGATTTTTTTAGTCACTTTAATTATATGCGGATTATTTCACGAAATAGGACAAAACAAAGCTGAATGGTGGTTAATAACTGAAATTGTAATTGCTCCCTTATTACGCTACGAAAACTTTGCGATATCACTGCTTGCAATTATTTTCCTTTTCTTCAGAGGATATACAAAAAAATCTTTTACCTCGGCAGGTCTAATCATATTGTTATTTGGAAGCTTTACTATTTTTCTCTTGAATCTAAACCTTAGCCCTTTACCCACTTCGGTTAAGTTTAAATTATCAGCAAGCTCTGTAAGTACCAGCGACGAACCAATTAATATATTTATCGAACGCATTACAGATAATCCAAAAGCTGTACTGTTGCTTATCGGAATGTTTTTTATCCTGTATTTTTCATTTTTCAAAAAGACAAATAAGGGAGAAAAACTGCTATCCTACGTAGTAAATTTTGGAATTCTGTTGCATCTCCTGATTGGCAAGTATGGTTCGTTTGAAAGATATGAAATCTACATCTACACTGTTACAATTCTGGTAATCCTTTATTTATATAAAGATAACATCGTGAGAATTATATCTGATAATAGTATTTTAAAGATGGGTGCATTTCTAACCATATTTGTAATTCTTATATTTAATTCATACATCAAAGCAACATTTCTAACTCCAATTGGCTCGAATAATATCTATGAGCAGCAATATCAGATGCATCGCTTTGATGTTGATTACTACAAGAAACCAGTTGCTGTAAACGACCTTGGATTAGTTGCATTCCGGAATAATAGTTATGTACTCGATCTACTGGGACTTTCATCATCGGAGGCATTAAAATACAGAGCATCAGGAAACAATCCTGATTGGATGGATAAAATAACAAAAGATCATAATGTTAAATTCGCTATGATTTATGATAAGTTTGAAAATATCCCGGCTGGTTGGAAAAAGCTTGGAGAGTTGAAACTCGGTAAAATAAAAGTAACACCCTCTCATAGTTCCGTTTCGTTTTATGCCTTTGATGATTCTACTTATTATAAAACGTATGAACTGTTAAAGAAATTTACTACTACATTGCCGAAAGATTCAAAGTTCATATTTTCCAAACGGTTAGCTAAATAATTTATTCCCATAAGTAAGATGAAACATTTTTCACTTAAAAAAATTCCTTTACATGGTTGGATCGGGATAATCCTGGTTGCGGTGTTTTGGTTCCTGAACTGGCACCTTGAAGGTCTGCGAACAAACTTTCTTTTTTTCCCTTTATGGTTGGGATATATCCTAGCAATTGATGCAATCGTTTTTTACAAAAAGAATTCTTCTTTAATATCTCGAAACAAAAAAAAGTTTATAACTCTTTTTCTTATTTCCGCTCCTGCCTGGTGGTTATTCGAATTAATAAATGCAAAAACACAAAACTGGTTTTATGATGGGAGGCAATTTTTTACAAATACAGAGTATGCGATTCTTGCTACTATTAGTTTTTCGACAGTAATGCCTGCAGTTTTCGGCACGGCAGAATTAGTAAACACTTTTAAATGGATTAGGAAACTTCACAATCAGAAAAAATTATTTTCTTCCGGCATCCCTGTTATAAAATTTTTTATTACTGGGTTAATAATGTTGTTACTTATCATCCTTTTCCCATCATATTTTTACTACCTGGAATGGCTTGCAGTTTACTTTATCCTGGAACCGATAAATAATAAATTAAATAAAAGGACTCTGTTTGATTATTTATCAAAAGGCAATTGGCAAATTATTGCCGCGCTTTCATTGGGAACGCTGATCTGTGGATTTTTCTGGGAACTATGGAATTATTATTCCTATCCAAAGTGGATTTACCATGTACCAATGGTAAATTTCTTACACATTTTTGAAATGCCATTATTAGGATACTTAGGTTATATTACTTTCGGTTGGGAATTATTTGCTCTTTATAATTTTATAAGCGGATTTTTTAATAAAACTAATAGGAATTATATTCTTCCTATCGATCATAAGTAAATTATAGCTCAAATTAATTCTTCTTCTTTCTCTTAATAAAAGTTTTTTCGATTGATACTTAGTTTTATGAAGGTTATTATTATTATCAACAAATTTCAATTATAGTTACGAGGGCTGATTATGGGTAAAGGAGATAAAAAATCTCGGCGTGGAAAAATTTATCGTGGTTCATTCGGAAAAAGAAGATTACGGAAGAAAATAAAAAATATTGTAATTACTCCTGTTGCCGAAAAAGTTGAAAAAGAGGAAAAGAAAGAAACAACAGTTGAAGAAGTAAAACCTGAAAAGGAAAAAACAGAAAAAGCAGCTGTGGAAGAGAAACCCAAAAAGAAAAAAAGCACTAAAAAGAGATCGAAAGAATAATTAACAGAAGTTGGGCAAAATTGTCAGCTACTTCTATTCCAGTTCCTTCTGGAAAGTATGTAGACTTTTTAAATTCTAAAATTCTGTTATTTAATCAAACAAACCATCATCTTTCGAATGGAACTTATTTCTATTAAATCTTTTGTACGCTAAAGATGTAGCTTCTCTCCCTCTTGGTGTACGTTGTATAAATCCCTGTTGAATTAAAAACGGTTCATAAACTTCTTCAATCGTTCCCGGATCTTCATTTACCGCAACAGATAAAGTATTCAATCCAACCGGACCGCCGCCATATTTTTCGATAATTGCAAGAATAATTTCTTTATCCATTTCATCCAAACCATATTCATCAACATCAAGTGCACTTAATGCCTTACGGGAGATTTCCACATCAATAGATTTTTTATTTTCATAATCAGCAAAGTCTCTTGTTCTTCGTAACAACCTGTTTGCAATTCTTGGTGTTCCACGTGCTCTCTTGGAAATTTCGTAGGAAGCATCTTCATCAATGTTAATCTTAAGAATTTTAGATGAACGATGAACAATGTTTTTCAGATCTTCAGCTGAGTAATAATCTAATCTGAATCGAATTCCGAACCTGTCACGTAGCGGAGATGTCAACATTCCGGCACGAGTTGTTGCACCAACTAATGTATATTTCGGTAAACTTATTTGAACCGAACGTGCACTTGGTCCGCTATCGATCATAATATCAAGCTTATAATCTTCCATTGCTGAATAAAGATATTCTTCAACAACAGGGCTTAACCTGTGAATTTCATCAATGAATAGTACTGAACCTTCTTCAAGATTGGTCAGTAAGCCTGCAAGATCGCCTGGTTTTTCAAGCACCGGTCCGGATGTAACTTTAAGCTTCACACCAAGTTCATGTGCTATAATATGAGCAAGTGTTGTTTTACCAAGTCCGGGGGGTCCGGTAAGCAATGTGTGATCTAACGCTTCTCCCCTTTTCTTTGTTGCAGAAATAAATACATTAAGATTATCTGTTATTTTTATCTGCCCGGTAAAATCACTAATTGTTATAGGGCGAAGTGATTGTTCAAATTTATTATCCTCGCTAGATGGATTTGGACTTGTAATTTCTGATTTTCTCATTTAGTGCAACTCTTCTGCCAACAAAGTTAGCTATTTATCTGTTTGTAAACTATCAGGTTACTAATTGTTTATTTTTCATTTTAATAAAATTTAATCCCATAACCATAATCGTCATTAAAACAATCATTAAAACTGCCGAGCCAAAGGCTTGCCAGCCGGAAAGACTTCTACCAGACCACTGGAATAACCCGTTATTCCATGCACTCCCATATAAAATCACAAGATGAACAACATAAATGAGCAGCGTATTTCTTCCAACAATGACCAAAAGTTTCGGAATATTATTAGCTTTTAAAGATACAAATGAAACAACAGCATTCATTGTAAGTACAAAGCCTATTCTGAAAAATATAAGGTTTGTATTAGCAGAATTGAGTGGCAAATTAAAGCCTAGAATTCCAAACAAAATATTGCCAAGTACAGAAGCACCTATTAATACTAATCCACTGATAGCAAGTGTAATACTGAATTTTGAAGTTTTAAAAACCATTGGATGTTTTGCTAAGTAAGAACCGAGAACTCCACCGGCAATTACATACGCCGCCCATGGAAAAAACGGAAAAAGGGATCCGGTTCCTGTGTAGAAATACCCGGCTAAAAATTGCGGGAGAAAATTATTCCAATCAATATTATAAAAGAATGGTGCAATAGCGATTATAATTATAGCTGCAGTAGGGAAAATAACATAATCGCTTATATTCAATTTCTCACTAAGATACAGTAATAAAAGTAATGCAAATAAACTTAATCCTATTAATTGAAGTACATCTACAGCAAGAAATGTGTTCCATGAATAATCACTAACCTCAGAGAAATCAAAAACACTCCAAGTAGGATATCGTATAAGATAACCAAGAAATACCAAGAGTAAACCTCTTTTTATTCCTTTAATCGTCCGTGGATTTTGAAAAAACGGTTTGCCTACATAACGAAATAAATATGTGAAAACAGTTCCGGCAGTGAACATAAAAATCGGAGCGGTCATTCCCCTCATAAAAATCCATACAGAATATATAGCATTATCCGAAACCCTGTATTGATCAGCTAATAAAGCATCTATAGTGTGTCCCTGTACCATCTGGAGAACTGCAAAAGCGCGCATTAAATCAATGAAAATTATTCTATGTTTTTTTTCAGAATGCTGCATAAATGAGTAAAAATTAAAACGGTATTTTACTCAAATTAATAGAAAATTTGTAAATATACGACGGGTGAATAAAAATGGGATAAGTAAGAAATGAAAATCCCGGGGGAGATCGGGGTTAATTTTAGTTGGAAATTAAAGAATTTCAATCGTTCGTGGCTTAACCTTTTCATTTTTTGGTAAAATTACTTGCAATTGTCCAGCATCGAATCTTGCCTCAATCCTGCTTTGATCGACTACATTTGAAATTCTGAATGTACGATAATAATTGGCTATATCAATTTCATTCAAAATATAGTTTCTACTATCATTACTCTCATAGTCGATCTGTCCGAAAATTATCAGCTGGTTATTCGTAACTCTTACTCTAACATCATTTCTTGAAACACCGGGAAGATTCGCAACTAAAACAAATTCATCTGTAGTTTCATAAATATTGACCTCCGGTGCTTTATAATTTTGTATTTCAAGCAATTCATCTATCGATTGACTTCCTTTATCTCTAACAGGAATAATTTCTCTGTTCTTTTCCATATTCATTCCCTCTGTAATTCTTTATCATCATTAAAAGAATCGCGCACCCGTTAAATAACAGGTGCGTGTTAATAATTATTTATCTTTGTCTTTATCGTCGTCGTCAACTACTTCGTAAGATGCGTCCTGTACATCTTCTTTCTTGTCTGAACCTGAATCACCTTGTTGCTGTGAACTCTGTTGCTGATCGGTTTGTCCGCCTGCTGGTCCTTGCTGTTGCTGGGCACCAGCTTGAGCATAAATTTCCTGAGCAACCGAGCTCCATACTTTATTAAGAGACTCAGTGGCAGATTTTATTTGATCTGTATTGTTACTCGCGATTGCATCTTCAACTTTTTTAACCTCGGCTTCAATCTTTGATTTAGAATCGGATGGGATTTTATCTTTCATTTCATCCAGTTGTTTCTTAATCTGAAAGACGAGACTATCAGCCTGGTTTCTTACATCGACTGATTCTTTTTTCTTCTTATCTTCTGCAGCATGCTCTTTAGCATTCGTTTTCATCTTTTCTATTTCTTCCTGTGAAAGTCCACTGGAAGAAGTTATTCTTATACTTTGCTCTTTATTAGTTGCTTTATCTTTTGCACTCACGTGCATTATTCCATTTGCATCTATATCAAAGGTAACTTCAATTTGAGGAATACCCCTTGGTGCCGGTGGAATTCCATCAAGATGAAATCTACCGAGAGTTCTATTATCTGCTGCCATTGATCTTTCACCCTGCAGAACATGAATCTCAACCGATGGTTGATTATCAGCTGCGGTTGAGAATATTTCGCTTTTCTTTGTAGGAATGGTCGTGTTTGCATCAATAAGTTTAGTCATAACACCACCAAGGGTTTCTATACCAAGTGATAAAGGTGTGACATCAAGAAGCAATACATCTTTAACATCACCAGTTAAAACACCACCCTGAATTGCCGCTCCTATAGCAACAACTTCGTCAGGATTCACGCCCTTGTGTGGCTCTTTTCCAAACAAATCTTTTACTAACTGCTGAACCATCGGTATCCTTGTTGAACCACCTACCAATATGACTTCATCAATATTTGAACTTGAGACACCTGCATCTTTCATTGCATTTTCACAAGGTATCTTTGTCTTCTGAATAAGATCATCTATCAATTGTTCAAATTTTGATCTGCTGATACTAATATTTAAGTGTTTTGGCCCTTCCTGTGTTGCTGTAATAAACGGAAGATTAACATCTGTTGAAGAAGATGAAGATAATTCGATCTTCGCTTTTTCTGCAGCTTCCTTCAATCTTTGTAATGCCATAGGATCCTTACGTAAATCTATTCCATCAGATTTCTGAAATTCATCTGCCAGGTAATTAATCAATCGTTGATCGAAATCGTCACCACCAAGATGTGTATCTCCATTGGTTGATTTTACTTCAAATACACCTTCACCTAACTGAAGAATAGAAATATCAAAAGTACCACCGCCTAAATCGTATATTGCCACAGTATGATCTTTTGTTTTTTTATCAAGCCCATAAGCTAAAGCAGCTGCAGTAGGTTCGTTAATAATTCTTTTAACTGTTAAACCGGCAATTTCTCCTGCATCTTTTGTTGCCTGTCTTTGTGAGTCATTAAAATAAGCAGGAACGGTAATAACGGCTTCAGTAACAGGCTGACCTAAATATTCCTCTGCGGTTTTCTTCATTTTCTGAAGAACCATTGCACTGATTTCGGGTGGAGAGTAAACACGATCGCTAATCTTTACACGTGCCGTTTCATTATCACCCTGAACTACTTCGTAAGGTACTTCGCTCATTTCAGTTGATACTTCATTAATTTTTCTTCCCATGAATCTTTTAATTGAAAATATAGTGTTCTTGGGATTTGTAATTGCCTGACGTTTTGCCGGCTGTCCAACTAACCTTTCACCATTTTTTGCAAATGCCACAACCGAAGGAGTTGTTCTTCCACCTTCGGAATTTGGAATTACAACCGGATCATTTCCTTCCATCACCGAAACACATGAGTTTGTAGTTCCTAAGTCTATTCCTATTATTTTGCTCATATCATATACTCCTTTTCATAAATTTAGTTTTCAATTTTATTTTGTCCTTAATTAATGTCTATTACTTTTTCTTTCGGAGGCTCAGGAACAATTAAAGGAACAGAAACTGTAAGCACTCCGTTTTCAAATTTTGCTTTTACGTTATCAGGATCAATATCATCCTGGAGTCTGAATTTTCTTTCAAACTTACCAAATTCGCCTTCACTCCTGTAAATCTTGTCAGTGTCATTTTCACTAAAATTATTTTTCTTTTCTCCACTGATTGAAAGTATTCCATTTTCCAAAACAATCTTCACATCTTTCTTATTTACACCCGGAAGTTCTAAAGAAAAATTTATCAAATTATCTTTTTTGAATACATTCGTTTTAGGAATATACTCTGCAGGTTGTTCACTGTTATTTCTAAAATCTCTAATAATTTTCTGAAAATTATCCTCGTAGTGTCTTTTAAAAATAGACGGATCAAATAATACTCTGTTCATTAAATTTCTCCTTAATAGTATAATGTTGCTGAATTATTTTGTTGAATTAACCAATAGATGTGCCAATTAGCAAGTATACCCGTAACTCATTATTATATAAGAAGTTATATGAATCCTTTAGAAAATTGATAATACAAAAATATGACAGTCAGTCTGACATATTGGCTTGCATAATTTTATAAACGACAATAAAGCTGACACTTTGCACTAATTTTAATATGTTTACAAAATCAATCGGAGAAACAAGTGTTTGACATAGAAAAGTTTGATATTAAACTGGGAACGGATCAGATCGGGAGAAATTTTATTTATGCTGAAGAAGTAACTTCAACAAATGAAGTGATTTTAAACGAAAGAAAACTCTATCAAGAGCATGGAACTGTTCTACTTGCGGAAAATCAAACAGCAGGTAAAGGCAGGTTAAACAGACCATGGTATAGTGTAGATGAGATGAATCTAACCTTTTCAATTTTGATTCTGGATGCAAAATATTTCAGAAAAAAAATTAACATACTAAATTTTACTGCAGCTATTGCAGTAGCAATGTCAATTGAAAATCTTTTCCAGTTAAAAACGGAATTAAAATGGCCAAACGATGTTTTGATTTCTAATAAAAAAATTGCCGGTGTTCTACTGGAGTCTGTTTCATCCGGGAATAAAATTGAAAGATTGGTTGTAGGAATTGGACTGAATGTTAATCAAATAACATTCCAGGGTAAGTTTAATGTTGATCCAACTTCATTAAAAAGGGAACTTCGACAAAATATTGAAAGAGAAAAATTGTTAGCCGAAATTCTGAATAACTTTGAGGAACTTATAGAAACTTCGGTTTCCAAGCCAAAGTTTATTCTGGATGAATGGAGATCTCGTTGTAGTTTAATTGGCGAAAGAATTACGATTGCCGAAAATGATAAAACAAGGCACGGCATTTTCGAAGATATTGATGATGAAGGATTTCTTATTTTAAAATCAAACGATGCTCTTGAGACAATTCACTTCGGCGATGTGAGTATTCTGTAGAAAATTATGCTACTGACAATTGACATCGGTAATTCAAGCATTAAGGCTGCAATCTTTGAAAAGAATAAATTAGTTCAGCATTTCAGGGAAAAAGATCCTCCTAAATTAATTTCTATAATTAAATATCATTCATTTAAAAATGCTGTGGTTTGTTCAGTTGTTCCAAAATTAACCGAACAAGTGTCTGCAAAAATTAAAGACGAATTTAATATTACCTCTTTCATTCTAACAAAGGATATTAAATTTAATTTAGATATTAATTACAAAACTCCCGAAACATTAGGTATTGACAGGCTTTGTTCTGCAGAAGGTGCATTTTTTCTATTTAAAAATTCCAATAACTTCAGAATTTATAACGAAGACACATACATTCTAGCAATTGATTTTGGTACTGCAACAACCACAAATATAATTGAATACCCTGGAAAATTTATTGGTGGCTTAATAACTCCTGGAGTAGAAATGATGTTTGATTCACTAAATAAGAAAACCGCACAATTGCCAGACGTCGATATTTCTGATTTTGATTCTTTTATTGGGAATAGTACAGACTCATCAATTGCCAGCGGTGTTGTCACATCTGCAATAGGAATGTTCGAGAAAACGATTAATTATTTGAAAAAAGAAAAATCAGCAAAAGATGTTTTTATCTATATAACGGGTGGAAATGCAAAAAAAATTATTCCGCACTTAAATTTTGAATTTATTTATGAAGAGGCCTTAGTCTTGTATGGGGTAAGTGCTTTATGGAAGTTAAATAATAAATAAATTTTAGGAAAGTGTTATAAATTCATTATCAATCAGTCGTGTATTTCCTACTTTTGCAGCTATGAGAATATAATATTCATTTCCACCTTCAATTAGATCAACTTCCTTGAATCCGTATGCATTTACAATTGCAACATAATCAAGCTTAATGGATTTTTCTTCATAAATTATTGCTTTCATATTATCTAATACTATATGTGGATTCATCTCTTTATCCTCTTCAATCAGCTTTCTTCCATATAAAAGTGCTTTGTGAAGTGTTAATGCCATTTCTCTTTCTTCAGAAGATAGGTAAACATTTCTTGAACTCATTGCGAGTCCGTCTGATTCACGAACTATTGGACATACTACAATATCAATCCCCATTTTTAAGTCAGAAACCATTTGTTGGATAACAGCAACCTGTTGAGCATCTTTCTGTCCAAAGTATGCATAATCCGGTTTTACACAATTAAAAAGAATGTTAACAATAGTTGTAACTCCCCTGAAATGTATTGGTCTGAATTCACCTTCGAGTATCTTGGTTATTTTTTCGACACTTACATAAGTTTGAAAATTGTATGGATAAATCTGATCTTTATCCGGAAAGAAAATATAATCAACATTTTCATCTAATAAGAGTTTTTTATCTCTCTCTAAATTGCGCGGATATTTTTCCAGATCTTCATTTGGAGCAAATTGGGTTGGATTAACAAATATTGAAACTATCGTAATATCACATTCACTTTTACAACGTTCAACTAAAGAAAGGTGACCGGCATGCAATGCACCCATTGTAGGTACAAGACCAATGGTTTTTTCTTTTTGCTTCAGGGATTTAGAGATTGATTGGATTTCACCTATGTCGGTGATAGTCTTGATAATAACCTCAGGACATCACGTCAATTAATTTGCTGATGGTTTCTTTCATTTGTTGTCTAGGGATAACAGAATCGACAAAACCTTTTTCCATTAAGAACTCTGATCGTTGAAAGCCTTTTGGCAAATCTTTACCGATTGTTTGCTTAATTACTCTTGGCCCCGCAAAACCAATAAGCGCATCGGGCTCAGCAATGTTTATATCACCAAGCATTGCGTAACTTGCTGTTGTACCGCCCGTAGTCGGATCAGTTAAAATAGAAATATAAGGTACTTTTGCATCTGCAAGACGTGCCAGGCGTGCGCTTGTTTTTGCCAATTGCATAAGTGAATAAGCGCCTTCCATCATCCGGGCACCACCACTTTGTGAAATAATGATTAAAGGGATTTTATTTTGGTAAGCTTTATCGATAACACGTGAAAGCTTTTCACCAACAACCGAACCCATACTTCCGCCGATGAATTTAAAATCCATACAACCAAAAGCAACCTGCTTATCATAAATCTTCCCTGTGCCGATACGAACGGCATCGTATAAACCGCTGTTTTTTATTGTGTTGGAAATTCTATCAGTATATTTCTTTGTATCAACAAAACCAAGAGGATCAGCAGATTTCATCTTTTTAAAAAGCTCTTTAAAGCTTCCTTTATCCAAAAGAATCTGAATATATTCTGCACTGCCAATTCGAAAATGATAATTGCATTTCAGGCAAGTCCACAGATCAGCTTCGAGCTGTTTTTTGTGAATAATTTCCCCGCAGCCGGGACATTTTTCCCATAAACCGTCAGGCAGTTCTTTTTTCTGGCTGTCGGGTGATATTTTTTCTTTAGATCTTTTAAACCAGGGCATTTAATTCCTATTGCAGAATATCTGCATAGACTGTTAAAACTTTTTTCGGATTTTTAGGATCGTTGGAAGATACTGTAATTGTTCTGCTCATTTTTCCACTTCTGTTTGCGGTGTTGAGTTTTACATTCAATGTTCCTTTTTCACCGGGAGCGAGATCTTTTTTACTTACCAAAGCAGCCGTGCAACCGCAGGATGTTTTAATATCTCCTATTTTCAGAGTTGAATTTCCGCTATTATCAAAATTGAATTCATATTCAACAGTTTTTCCTTCCTGAACTTCGCCAAAATCATGTTGAGTTTCCGGAAAGTGAATTATGGCGGAATTTCCTTTACTATCTTCAGATGAATTCATAATAACATTTCCGCGAATTGTAATAAGAGACTGCGGATTTTCTTTATCATTCGTATTTATTCGAATAATTTTTGTTTGCTTACCGCGTTTACCTTCTGAATCAAAAGTTACAGTCAGTTTTGTTGATTCACCGGGAGCTAATTCATCTTTTTCCGGCATTGCGGCAGTGCAACCACACGATGGGATAATTCTTTTTATTTTTAATAAATCACCACCACTATTGCTTAAAATAAAAACATGCGAAACCTTTTCTCCCTGTTTAATATCCCCGAAATCATATTCGTTTACCTGCAATGCAAGTTTAGGACCAACCAGTTGAGCAAAACTTAACGAGGTAAATATTAAAAACATGAAGAAAAATATTTTTTTCATTTCTTTTGCCTCTTTTTTACATTAAAAGTTTTTATATATAAAGGTTCAAGATAATCGAAATCGAATGTCATTCTTTCTATTCCAAATTTCATAGCCCATTTAGCTATAAATTCCGGTGAAGGTGAACATAATGAATTATTTAATTCTCCAACAGAGGAATAAGGGGCATTTCCAAATACCTTGGTCCCATTCACTCTTTTTGTGAATTTGATATTTGTTAATATCGTTAAATCTTCTACAAATATATAATTATTGGATTTAATTTGAAACTTTGCATAATAAACCTCGTCTTTGTTCACTTTATTTGCGATTATGAAGGTTGATCCATTTTCAAGTTCAAATGAAAGCTGATATGCAAGTGCCTCAAAAGTTGGAACAATATAAATTGGAACACCAGCACCGGTTGCAATCCCTTTTGCTGCAGCCATCCCAATTCTTAAACCGGTAAAAGATCCCGGTCCTGCCGAAACTGCTATCGCATTTATTTCTTCATTCCCAATATTTGCTGTACTGAAAAGAAATTGAATGATTTCAAATAATTTTTCAGAATGTGAATGTTTTAGATTAATTGTTGAAGAATAATATTCTTTTTCAGAAAAGTATAATGAAACACCACATAAATTTTCAGATGTTTCAATTGCAAGGATCGGTTTATTATCATTCATATTCTTTAAAGTCGAATCTTCTTTTTGTTCCATCCATAAAGGAAATTGAAATCTCAATTTTCTTAACAGGCAATGCTTCTCGCAGCAGATCTCCCCATTCAACTAATAACACAGCTTCGGTATCGTTCAAATAGTCTTCCCAACCTATATCATACAATTCTTCAATTTTATTTAGCCTGTAAAAATCAAAATGATATGCTTTTATCTTTCCTTCGTACTCATTAACTATAGCGAATGAAGGACTGTTAACATTTCTAATTCCGAATGAAGCTAAAAGTTTTTTTATGAAAAATGTTTTCCCCGCACCAAGATTACCAATCAATATAATAACCTGACCATTGTTGACTAGTTTGGCAAAATCCACAGCAAGCTGTGCAGTTTCATCTTCATTATTCACAGTTTTAGTGAAAGGTAAAACCACAAATATTACTTTGGCTCCATTGTTATAACCGGCAATATCATTTCTTCAAGTGAAATCCCGCCATGCTGAAAAGTATCTTTATAATGAGTAAGGTACTTGTGATAATCAGTAGGATATACAAAAAAGTAATCCTCCTTGGCTATTATATAATTTATTGTAACACCTCGTTTCGGAAGTTTGTACTCAAGAGGATTTTTTATGTAGACAGCATGTTTATCATCTACTTTTAGATTTCTTCCATATTTAAACCTTAAATTAGTAGATGCTTCTTTATCGCCGAGAACTTTTGCGCCTCTTAGTGAACGAATACTTCCGTGATCAGTTGTGATTACTATCTTAACATTTTTCATCTTCGCAAGTGAACGGAACGTACCAAGTAATGATGAATGATTAAACCAGCTATTTGTAAGGGATCTGTAAGCAGGTTCGTCCGGCGCGATTTCTTTAAGAAGATCGGAATCCGAACGTCCGTGCGCAATCATATCTAAAAAATTCACAACCACCGCAGTCAAATGATTGTTAGAATAGGAAAGAATATTCTGTTCAAAATTTCTGCCAACTTCAGGATCGATAATCTTAATGTACTTTAAATCATTTCGTAATTTTATTTTTTTTCGATCCAGAAGTAATTGAAGTAATTCCTTTTCGTAACGATTCATGCTCGACTCATCATCATCTTTTCCATGCCACAAGCTGGGATAATATTTTTCAATTTCGCTTGGATACAATCCGCTGAAAAGAGAATTCCTAGCATATGGCGTTGCAGTCGGCAGTATTGAGTAATAATAATCTTTTTCTATATTGAATAAATCTACCAATTGCTTTTCCATAACTGTCCATTGATCCATTCTCAAACAATCAAGCACGAAATAGAATACGTTCGAAGTTTCGTTCAACACATGAGGCAAGACATATTTCTCAGTTATCTCTGTTGTTAATGTTGGAGTATCAATATCTCCCTGGGTAACAATCCAATCTTTATAATTTTTTTCTACGAATTTAGAAAACACTTTATTAGCTTCTCTCCATTGGTCAGTTAGAGTTTGTCTCAGTCCAATTTCTGAATGCTGATCTAATTCAACATCCCAGTTAACAAGCTTAAGATAAATATCAATCCATTCAGCAAAATCAAGATTGTTCATTAATGCCTGGGAAATAAGACGAAAATCCTGAAGATAGTCCTTCGCCGCATATTCACCGGATATCTTTTTCCCTTCTATAATTTTCTTACAAACAAGTAACACCTGGCTGGGATTTACAGGTTTGGTAAGGTAATCGTTTATCTTGCCGCCTATAGCTTCGTTCATTAACGATTCCTCTTCGTTCTTGGTAATCATCACAACCGGGAGACCTGGCTTTATTGTTTTTATTTTACTCAGTGTTTCAAGACCCCCCATTCCAGCCATCATTTCATCGAGAAATATCAAATCGTAGTTTTTTTCACTTACAGCTGATATTGCATCTTCGCCGTTCGTTACGGTATCCACGCTATAACCTTTTTCAGAAAGAAATATGATGTGAGATCGAAGTAATTCGATTTCATCATCAACCCATAAAATCTTATTTTGTTCCATAATTAAATAATCTGATTTTATAATTAGTAAAGATAATTAAGATGCAGCAACTTTGCGAGAGAAAAAGGATGTAACAATATTACTGTATCACAATATTTACATCCAGACCTGCTTCATTTGTTGTTGTGGGTGATATTCGCGCAGCACCTTCCGGCTCAACTGTAGATCGTTTATAAAAGAGAGATAGAGTAACTTTTGAACTTATCGTATAACGAACTCTCGGTTCTATACTCGTCCTTGTTGTACCATTTTGCGGTGTACCTTTCTCGCTGAAGTTATCCATTTCAAAACGAACTACTGAGTTTTGTGTTAAAGTATAAGATAATGTAAACTCGATATCATTCTTCAAAGCAATACCAAATAAAGGTAGTTCAAAACCGGATTTGGAATAGCTTGCTGAGAATCCAATATCTTTCGAAAATGTTTCCGTAATATTCGTTGTAGTTACACCGAGATCATAACTGCTCCTAGTTGAGTACTTAATGTTTCCCGATAAATTACCTCCCCACAACTGACCAAATGTCATGTTCAAACCTACAAGAGGTGAAAAGCCATAACTGATTTTTTGAGATTGAATTTCTTTTTTTCCACCTTTAGTTAATTTCCAGCCTTCCGTATAATCCGATGCATAGGAATGATCAAGTGTAACTCTTTCTGCTATTGCGCTAAATATTGGAAACTTTTCGAGTCCATCCCAGCTAAAGTGCCAGTTGGCTCTTGGTAAGTATTTTGTAATGGTTGAAAGGAATCCTACAGAACCAAACCAGTTTGCAGTTTCAAATCCTTTGATGAAGGCATCCGATAAACTTTTCTTTGGATCAGCTGCATTGGGATCATAAAGTGCATTAACTTTTTTAATCCCTACATCAAATAGTGGTAGAGGTAAACTAAGAAATGACCTTGAAAGACTTCCGGTTGAGGTTTGATTAGCAATAACCATATTTCCAAATTCATCCGCAGTAATAGTTGTATTCCTGTTTAATCCCCAGCTTACCTTCCAGGTAACATCAATCTTTGCTCCTTCCCATAATGGTCGGGATGTTCTGAAATCAAATGAATTCTTTTCAGAGAACGCATCACTAAGATTGGTACTATCGCTTAGAGCGCGAGGTCCGACATCTTGACTTAAACCAAACATAAATCCACGCGTAGGACCACCATTCCTGTTATATGAAAATCCCCAGAAGTTACCAAAACCTGTCCCATTACTTTCTAAACCTGTTTTCGATACCGTGTTATTATTTGAGAAGTTGAAAGTGAAATTTTCCCAATCGAAGAATACAGCTTTAAGAACAAGTTTGAAAAAGCTGAAGGCTCTTGATAAAGATGAAGGTTTATTATCAATTAGCAAACCTAACGAATCCACACCTGTACTAGTTGAATCATTGTTTTTTATATTTTCAATATCTCTATTTCTGTTAATGTTATTCCGGGTATTATTTCCTCCTTCTTCGTTTTCAGAACTCTTAAAAATCGGCTCTGTTAAAGATTTCCATCTTAAAACTAGTCCTACTGTGCCGCTGGCTGAATATCCTGCACTTCTTCCAAGCTCTTCCTGTCTTAAATCATTTCGCCAGGTATAACCAACGCGGTAGCCTCCCGATAAAGTAAAGTACCTGTTGATATTCCAAAGAGAAGGTAACCTCGGTTGTAGCCGAAAATCAACACTCTGCTGGTACGAAACATCTTTACCGAAACCTTCACCACTTAGTATGTCATTCCAGATTTGGCTTTCTGATCTCTCAACTTCATTATTACCAGTACCAGTTGTTAGAAGGTAGGCAAGTGATGAGTTTATAGCGACATTATATGAAGTACTTAAGTTCAACAATCCACCATCAGTTACTTTCCACCCAAAGCTAAATCCTCTTGCAGCGGTAAAATCCCTTGATACATTTTCTTTTGAAGGGATATTACCTGTTACTCGTGTTATACTACTATTACGATTTCTTCTTGCAGAAATATTCCCTGAAAAATTTTGTGGTGTGTAATAGACTTTAACATCTTTGTAATCATCGAAAAGAGAAACAAACCACCCAATTACCGGAATATTTGCTGGCTTAAAGTAAAGATCGTTACTCAGATTAACACTATAATTTGCAGTTGCATTCCAAATCCAGTTTCTTGTTTGGGCAACCGTAGGACTTCTGCTAAAAGCATTATTATAGTTGAACCCAAATGAGAGAGCATTAAAAGAATCACGTATGTACCAGAGGTTTGTTGGAATCACAAATTTAATATTTGAAGCAGAAATAGTATTCGATACATTCACAGTTTGCGTTTCAGCTATGAATTGCTCAGGTGTTTTAGTATTTGTTGAACTGACTGTATCTGAAGTTGACTCCAATCGCTTAGCAGCCTGATCCACTTTTATATCTGTTCCCGGGACATATAATGGTTTACCTATTGACTCCGAGTGAGATACATTTACCTGCAAATTACTTTGAGGCATATTCACAGGCAGCAGTTTAAGAACATTTAAATTTGCAGAGACATTCCAGTTTCTACTATCTACTCTTGAACCGAATCTATCCGCAAGTCTGTGAAAATATGGATTTGTCTGACTCATATTAAAATTAACTGTCATAAGATCAGCTAATTTTACTGATGTACCGAAAGTATAAGCCCAGCCAGATCTATCATCAGCACCAATTACTCTTAACTCATTCACCCAGATCTCTCCTGATAACGGTCCGGGATTATAACCATTATTAGGATTATAAATTCCTACCGTTAAAAACCTAACTGCGGTTAGAGTTGGATTCCCTTTCACCCTATAATAATGTCCCGGATGACCGGGAACAGGTACAGGTACAATTTGCCCTAAGGAATCTCTCGCATTATTTTTTATAGCTGTAAGTTCATCAAATTTAATTGAAACGCTATTCCAACCAGTACGAACAGGTTGACGATATTCATAATAATTATTGGTATCTGTTCCAAATCTGAAAAAGACCTCGGATGAATATTCACCTGTCGTTTGATCATTGTTAGAAATGGAACCAGGACTGTTATTATCGTCTCCGTGTATAAAAAGTTTCATTTCAGAATAGCTGAAAACATCGAGAGGACGATACAAATATTTAATCGCTTCCCGAGAATCTCCATCCGGTAGATCTTGTAAGATTAAATTTAATGCCTGCTCGTTTTTATAAATCTCTTCATCCGGTCTTGTTCTGTCTCTCTCACGGGTAACTCCTGGTGGACTTGTGTAATCTTTATTCTCTTCCTGACTTACTACAGAGATAGTTAACACTGAATCTTCAGGATCGGGTTTCTGCCACTGACTTCCTACTAAATTAAACTCAGCTATTTGAACATGAATTTCTTGACTGACTCCGGTTACAAACAGCCTCATTGTTTCAACATTTGAAAGACTCGCATTTCCGAAGTCTGATAAAGAATCCCTTAGTGGAATCCTGTATAAATACCAACCCTTATCTGTAAAACCACCGCCAGCTAAATAAGGATTTGTTGCAGCATTAGTATCAAGAGGAATCTCGTATCTAAAATAGCTGTTGACCAGATCAACAGATCCATTTCGGTTTAAATCTTCGGTATCTGGCAGTCTTCCTGCATCTGTTAAAACTGCATTACCTTCCGTTCCATTAATATTATAATAGTTTATTGCATCTAGATCCTGCCCCTGAACTGGTTTAAAATTATCTCCCGATGGATCAGACCTATCTCTTGCATTCGGAAAATGTACCCGTTCCTGTGAATCAAACAAGGTATCAAGTCCTGTATCTTCACCTTCATCAATTATTTCATTCAGGTTTTTATCCTCGGTATTTAACTTTCCATCAGGAATAACGTCTTCACTGATAAGCCCCATATCAAGATACAATTTTGCATCAGGTGGTGTATCGACAATGTGCATCCAGAATTCAACGAAATCTATATTTTGTTCAACTAGATTATTTGCAGTTGATGAAAGAATTCTTTGTGTTCCTCCCCACCTTTTTGTAAGATCAGTATCATCTGTAGGATCCCAATTATTAGTACCAACTGAATCAGGTAAATAAACAAAATCCATTACTGTTACCTGCTGGTCAGATCTTGCAACCTGTTTTCTATCTCCATAAATTTGATCAACTGTAATGTAGGATGGAGTAACATTATACCAAAAGCTTTTAGCTTTATAAGGCATTCTTTGACTTTTATTTAATCCTCCTAATCCGGGAATCATATCAGGGGGGCTGAGGTCCTTCCAACCTGTGTAACCAATACCAACAGGAATGGTTTTTTTAGCACCTTCAAAATCATCTATATAAGCAATACTTTTCCCCTCATCGGAGGAAATGGTACTTTTCTTTGTGTTAGGGTCAGGATTCATATATGCATATTCTCCTGAAAAAGTAATACCGGACATTTCCCTGGTTGAGATAACATTATCCAAAAGCCTGGTAACAAATGGCAGATCGGCCCCAGTTTTAAAATCAAGACCATATATAGTATTGCTTAAAGGTTCTTCACCAATTCTTACTTTATCACTTAACGTTTGCTGGTTCAAATTCATTATTGTAAAACCCAGCTGTGTTTTGTCTGAAAATGTATAAAGCCCCCTTGCACCTAGCAAAGTTTTAGATGCAAGTTGAAATAGATCATTTTGTTCATAAGTTATTTTCAAATTTGCTCCCGGCACAAGTGCAGCGTCATTCCTGATCGTAACCTGCCCTATTGTATAATCTACAGTATAATCTACACCAGGAGTTAATTCTCTGTTATCAAGTAAAACTTTAACGGAGTTTTCAACTACATTAAAACCGAGCTGGTAAGTTGAAGATGCCGTGCCCGTTTGCTTTCCGGTCATCAACCACTTATCGTTAATTTTATCCTGCTGTGCATAAGTTTTTGTTGTATCGTAAACCTTTTGGAAAGTGTAATCACTCAAAGCCGGTGGAATATTTTTGCCAAATGGTTCAAGTACAGGGAAAACTATTTCACCGGTTTCCGGAAAAATTGTGAACCCTTGACGCCAATCGAAAACATCATCGGGATTTGGATTCCCTCCTTCTCCTTGTTGATCCAACCCAAATGCCTGGAGCAGTTTTACATTACCGCTTGCAGTTTGCAATTCATCAGTCGGATCCTGTCCAACTACTTCGTATTTAATTCTAAAATCAAATCCTTCTTTATTAATATTCCTGCTTCCCGTAGGATAAATATTTTTTAACTGTAGCTTCCATGCATCTGTATACTGAGGTTTAAGATACTTAGGTTTTACTAGTTTTAAAACTAAGATTGTGTCTTCTGAAGTTGAAACGAACTCTCCATAAGTTTTTTCACTTCCGGTTGGCCCTTGTTTGAACGCAACAGCTATTACATCTTGATCCTGAATTGAAGTTTTAAATGAAATAAATCCTGTTTCGGGATGTAACTCATAATCGGTTCCTCTTGTCAATAATTCAAATCTACCTGTTTCCTGTTCACCGGGAATAGGATTTTCAAGCGTTTGTCTTAGATTATCTGGATATTTAGTCTGACCTGGTAAAAGTGGATCAAGATTAAGATATGCATTCGCATAACGTAATTTAGATTGATCTGATACTATTTGATTGATAGATTTCCAAACTTCAATATCATTTACAGTAAGCTGATTATCAACAAGCGCGGGTATCCTGAAGAAGTAATTTCTGAATAAGGTACTATCAGCATACACTTTATCAATGAAGTAATGATTTTCAGAGTAATTATAAGCCCTTATACTATATTCAGTTGAGGTTGAACCACCGGAAACCGAAACTTCTTTCGTCTCACCTTTCTTCTGGCTTGCTATTGTTGTTAAACTGAAAGGACCCATTTTAAACTGAGCTTTAATACCAAACAAAGCTTCTGCACCTCCAACCAAAGAAGATGTTTGCATAGAAACATTACCTGCTTCAACACTTTGAATTATTTCATCTTCATAACCAGTATATTTTATTTTTAACTGGTTTTCATACTGGAAAGTTCTTTCCGTGTTCCAATCTGCAGATATGTTCAGTTTATCGCCGATTGTACCATTTACATTTATCTGTACCTGTTGTTTGAAGTCCGGTTCATTACGTGTATTACCCAGCCTTGATGCAGTAACTCCTTCAGTTGTTTCATTTCTCCAGGCGCCATGAATTTGTACGGAACCACCTATCTTTAAGCTGATTTTTGGTTCTCCAAAAATACTTAACACGCCGACTTTTGGAAGAGGTATTTCAAAATCCGTAAGGCTTGTAATCAACTCACCTAATCCTAGCTTATCGGATTTAAGTTCATATTGATAGCCAAGATTCTCCCAAAGTCTTCGTTCGTGTAATGCCAGTTTCATATTAATATAATCTTCAATGGGCATTCTTAAGGCAACCTTTGTTTCCTGTCCTGCAACCTTTTCTCTTATCTCGACATAATGTCCGGTAGAATCTATACTGATAGTTCTTTGTCTGAGTCCCGGTGAAGGATGAATAAAAAATCCCGATTGTTTCTTTTCTTCAACAGGTACATAAGGAAGATCTTCTCTGTGATAATGAAAATATTTTAACCGATTCGTAGAATCAATTGCCATCCAGTTTTTCTTTAGTGAATCAGCAATCGCTGTAGAGTCTGATATTAAAGTTGAATCGGAACTAATTGTTGAATCGGAAAATACATGAGTTGTGGAATCTGTTTCAACCAGATTAGAATTAAGATTAATTGTCTGCTGATCGTTAGAATCGGAAGGTGTTGAATTATTAATTAAAGCATCAATATCATTTTCGTTATCTTCATAGGAATTTGATTTCGGATCTTCTGAATGGGTGAGATTGCTGTTAAGTTGGGAAGGATGATTCGCCAAATACAGCATTTTAATCTGCATCAACCTATCTATTTTAGATTGATGTTTAGTACTGAATCCCAGATTTATTCCTGCATAAAAAACTGCCGCAGCACACGCAATAACACAGGAAAATTCCCGGTAGTGTTTTAATACTTTTTGTCTAATATGTTTTCCCGATGGGAATGTTGTACATTACTCGTATTTAGAAAAGTAAAAATACCCTATAGTGGCTCCTCTTTTTTATTAATCCGGTGAAAAAAATTAGACAATAAAAAGTTCATTTTCAATAAATTTCCCCATCATATCTTAAAAATACAATATTAATGTAATTCAATTAAGAAGAGTTAAGAAGGTAATTTTTTTTCACTGTAGATTTTTCGCCAGACACGCTAATTATGAATATTTATGACGGAATGTTTACTACAAACTTGATCACTTAAAAGTCATCGTGTAAACTTAACTATTACTTCCTCGTATTGAGGGAATTCCTTAACCAAATCGTTTCTATTACCAAGTTCGAAATCGTCAAAATCAAAACCCGGTGAGACAGTACAGCCAATTAATGCAAAAGAGTTTTTATCAATTAACTCCGCTGCAAACCATGAATTTTTCTTAATTACTGTCTGGAAGGTTTCCCTTTTATTCAGATCATTTCCTAATCTAATCTTATCAAGTAAACCCTTTTCATTTATAACAATAATTGTTAAAGCCGTACCATCATAAAAATGCCAAAGTTCATCAGATTTCAATCTGTGAAAAGACGAGAATTGATTTCCTTCCAACATGTAATAAATAGATGTGGAGAATGAGCGGGAAGAGTTATATCTTTCCGATAAATGATTTACTTTTATCAACTCCTCCGATCTGTACACTTCCGAAAAGTATCCGCCTTCAGGATGTACTTTCAACTGGAGTTTATCAATATATTCCTTAGCTTTTTTGTTCATAAGACTTTTATAATAATTTTATACGGAATGTAAAATTAGTTATTTTATTTGGGTTAAATGAAAATAGTTCTTATAATTTATTCAGGGAAGACATTTTGAAAAATTTTCTAATCATAAAAAAATCATTATTCATTTTTATTTTTTCATTATGGATTACAATCCCATCAATTGCTCAAACTGATATAGATTCTACCAAAATTCTTAAGTATAAAAATATCTCACAACAAATTGTTACTTCAGCCTTGAACGAAAGACTCGGATATAAAATGTTGAGAAGCCTTTGCAGGATTGGACCAAGATTGAGTGGATCAAAAAATTCTTTGATCGCAATTAATTGGGCATATAACAAAATGCAGGAAATGGGTTTTGATTCTGTATGGAAACAACCGGTTAAAGTTCCTCACTGGGAAAGAGGTGATGTTGAAGAAGCCGTTCTCAACGATTCTGCTAAAGTCCATTTTAAAAAGCTGAGCATACTGTCGCTGGGTGGGAGCGTTGGAACTACTGAAGAAGGTATAACAGCAAAAGTTATAGAAGTAAAAACTTTCGATGAATTGGAAAAAAGGAGAGATGAAGCAAGAGGAAAAATAGTTTTTTTTAGTCGTCCACTTGATCAGGCAACTGTAAACACTTTTACGAGTTATGGCAATGCAGTTGATCAGAGAGTTTATGGTGCAAATGAAGGTGCAAAATACGGAGCTGTCGGTATGCTTGTCAGATCTATAACAACACAGTATGATAACGTTCCGCATACCGGTGTAATGATTTATGCAGATAGTCTTCCGAAAATTCCTGCTGCGGCACTTGGATATACTGATGCTGATTTTTTAAGTTCGGCTCTGAAGGAAGACCCTAACTTAACGGTAAGTTTAAAGTTAAACTGTAAAACACTGCCCGATGTACAATCATATAATGTTATCGGAGAAATTAAAGGGAGCGAATTTCCTGATGAAATAATTTTGATGGGAGGACATATTGATAGCTGGGATGTAGGCGAAGGCGCACATGACGATGGCGCCGGATGCACGCAGGCAATGGAAGTGGTGGATTTATTTAAACGCTTGAATATAACACCTAAAAGAACAATACGAGTTGTTTTATTTATCAATGAAGAAAATGGTGGACGTGGTGGCAAAACTTATGCTTCTTTTGCCGATTCTTCTAATCAAATCCATATTGCTGCAATTGAATCGGACAGAGGTGCATTTACTCCGAGAGGTTTTACCATTAATTCAGACTCAACAGCTTTGCTTGAAAAGTTAGAAAGCTGGTTACCTTATTTGCAAACCGCAAACATAGACTGGATAAGAAACGGCGGCAGCGGTTCGGATATATCTAAATTAAAAAAAGCAAAACTATTATTCGGATATATACCGGATTGTCAAAGATATTTTGATTTTCATCATTCGGCTAAAGATATATTTAATGTAATAAATCCTCGTGAGCTTGAACTTGGAACTTCGGCAATGACAATTCTTACTTATTTGTTGAGCGAAGAAGGAATTTAGTTTTTGCAGCTGATTAGTAAATAAATTATAACTATGAATTAATAACTAATTCCGATGCAATTCTTCCGCTTTTTGTAGCGCTTTCAATTGTTGAAGGATAACCTGTATCAGTCCAATCGCCGGCAAGAAACAAATTTTTAATCTTGGTTTTTGATTTCGGTCGTGAATAAATGATATTGTTTGAGGGAATAAACGTTGCTCTTTTTTCTTTCAGGATTTTATAATATTGTATTTCCGATGCGTCAATTTCAAGATATTTAATCAATTCTGTTTTACACATTTCAGACAATTCTTCGGCGGACTTGTTCATCAGGTAATCTGCATCACTGATAACCAGATTTAAATGATCTTGTTTATTAAATATCCAGTGAATCGGAGAATTGATTAATCCATAAAAAGTGCCTTCCAAAGGATTTTTCTTAAGCCAAATATGAATATTTAAAATCGATGAATAATCGAATGAAATGTTTTTTTCAAAAAAACCTTCAGGAATGAATTTTAAAATTGAATTAAATGGAACTGCTGATATAATAAAATCAAAATCATTAAAAGCTTCACCATTTATTTTAATCCTCTTGACTTTATCACCATCAAATACTATTTCATCAACGGTGGATGATAACCTAATCTCCCCACCGTTTTTCTCAATAAAATTCTTTGCATTATTAACGTAGGATTTGCTTAAGTCCTCTTTTGGTAGAATTATTGTCGATGAGAAATTTCCACTAAAAAATATTTTCATCAAAATTTCACGAAACATCATTGCTGAAGCTTTTTCGATATTTGTATTTAATGCACCAACAGCAATCATTTCCCACAAAGAAGAAATTAAATTTTCACTCTGTTTATTTTCTTCAAGCCACTCTTTAACATTTTTATCAATCAATTTTTGATGAGAAGTAAACGGGGACTTCATCATAAATCCAAGAGATGAAATTTTCTCCTTTATAGAAAGAACATTAAAATTTAAAAGAGCGATTAAAAGATTAAGAGGATAAAAAACCGGGAAAGACTTCAAGCAGACAATCTTATTCCCGGGTTTTAAAAAATTCACTTCCAGTCTTTTTTGATAAATAAAGTTCCCTTGTGCACCGACTAAATTCAGAAATTTTATTGTGTCGGTATAGCATCCCATTAGGATATGTTGTCCGTTATCGATTTGCCTGTTTGTTTTCTGATCGATAAAAGAATAAGCTCGCCCACCAAGCTTTGGCGATGATTCTAAAACTGTAATCTGGATTCCTTCTTTTACAAGGTAAGCTGCTGCGGTAAGACCGGCAATTCCTCCCCCGATAACAATACATTTTTTCATTAATACACTAATCTATACTTTGCCCAAACACCTAACGATATCCAGATTTTTTCTAATCTTGAAGCTCTACAATCGTTATTATAAACATCGTAATCAGCATCGACAATTTTATCGAGAATTCTTGTATAAATATGTTGCATTGCTCGTGCTGCAAACATTTTTCCTTTATCATCGAGATTTAGATTGTTTGTAGCTTCTTCAAAATAATATTTAGCACGGTTTACTTCATAACGCATCATAGTTCTGAAGTTTTTGTTATAAGTTAGGTTAAGTAAGTCTCTTTCAGAATAATTAAATCTCTTCATATCTTCTTCAGGCAAATAGATACGCCCAGCTTCAGCATCTTTTTTAATATCGCGGAGAATATTTGTTAGCTGAAGAGCGATGCCTAGGTTCACTGCAAACTCTCTTGTTGATTCATGCTTATAGCCAAAAATTTCAATACACATTAATCCAACAGTAGAAGCTACACGGTAGCAGTAGAGTTGAAGATCATCGAAAGTGAGATAACGATTTTTCTGCAGATCCATTTCCATTCCTTTAAGTAACTCATAAAATGGATCAATAGGGATATTAAATTTCCTGATTGTTGCAGCAAGCTTATTCAACAATGAATAATCTGAATTGCCGTACAAAGCCTTTTCTAGCTCCAATCTCCACTTGTGCAAATTTTCATATCGTATATCGTGCGATTCAAGTCCTTCATCAACAATGTCATCTGTCTTCCTGCAAAATGCATAAACGGTATTCATTGCATTTCTTTTTTCAGAAGATAAAAGATTGAATGTATAATAGAAGCTGCTATTGCTTCTCTTCGATATTCGCTTTGCCTGATCCATTAATAATTAAATCCTGATTTCATGATAATACTTATCATCTTGAATTTACTCAACTTTGGTCGATTGTTAATCACATCATAATCATTTTTTCTTACTTGCTCAAGAATTTCTTCACCACCTGAAACCGTCCATCCAATTTCAGTTTTCAACCTGCCTTTCAGCATCGGTAAAAGATTCTTTCCGTTATCAAATAAGCTTTGAACACGATCAACACTAAACTTCACTAACTGCTTAAAATTATGATTATTTTCTTTTTCTTCAAATGACTTTTCCGTAAAATCAAATTTTTTCATTTCGCTTTGTGGATAATAAATCCGACCTTTTTTGTAATCTATCATTGTATCCTGTAAAAAATTTGTTAGTTGAAGTGCAGTACAAATATCATCGGAGTACTTATATGCATTGTCATCCTTTATTTCAAACAATTCCAGGATTAATCTTCCAACTGGGTTTGCGGAATGTTGACAGTAGCTTAATAATTCATCATAATTTTTATATCTTGATTTTATTACATCCTGCTTAAAAGCGCATAATAAATCACTAAAATATTTTACAGTCAGATTACATTTTTTTATTGTATGAACCAAGGCTAAGAAATATTCATTCACAGCATCTTTTCTCAAAGATTTATTCAGGTTTAGTTCCAGCTCATTCAGTTTTTCAAGTTTTAAACCTTCACTTAGTTCGGATTCATCAGCAATATCATCAGCTGTTCTTGCAAACCAGTAAATTATAGCTATATGTTTTTTAAGATTTCCCGGAATCAGAAAAGAAACCACAGGAAAATTTTCGTAGTGAGATTTAGCTAATTTCAGGGCTTTGTCATATGCAGCTTTCAATAATATATTTTCGGAATTTTTTGTTTTCATTTTTAAAAAGATTTTACATTATCTTTTTAATTATAATTCTCTTCAAGAAAGTAATAAATGATACTGTTAAAACGGAATTTCCCATAAAGGAATAAATCCTGAATCTTCAACTATTTTTTGTCCACCTGGAGAAAGCACCCAGTCGATAAAATCTTTTACAATACCTGATGGAATTTTAGATGTAAAAAAATGTAGATATCTTGTTATCGGGTAAGTATCATTCTGTGCATTTTTAACAGAAGGTTCTATACCTTCAATTTTTGCATCAAAGATATCACCTTTATATCCCATCCCACCATAACCAATTGCATTTGAATGTTCGGATATAAATTTAATTACACTCCTGGTTGTAGGTTCAACGACAACATTATTGCAATAATCATCTCCACCAAGAATATGCTCTCTAAAGTATAAGTGAGTTCCCGAATTAGGATTTCTGATAACAGGTATTATTTGCTGATCATTTCCGCCAAGCTCTTTCCAGTTTACTGTTTTACATTCAAAAATATTTTTAAGCTGTTCTATTGAAAGTTTTTTTACCGGATTATCAGGATTAAGATAAATACTCAGTGCATCCTTCGCCACAAGAAAAAATATTCCAAGAGTTCCATAATAATCTGCAAGAACTTTTGCTTCTTCCGGTTTTAAATTTCTTGAAGCTGTGCAGATATCAACTTCACCACGGGTTAATGCTCTTATTCCTGTTGCAGTTCCACCACCATCAACATAAATCGAAACTCCAGGATGTTGTTCCATATATTCACGTGCAAGATTTTCAGTTAACTCTTTCATCGTATCCGAACCTTTGATCTTTATAACAGCGACATCAACAGGTTTATAGCTGCAACTTGTTAATCCGATTATTCCAAGTAATATAATTTTAAGAATTCTCACAAGATTACTTTCCTTCTGCTATAGATCTCAATCTTGCATTTATATAAGGCGAGCCGGGTTTCCATTGAGGAACTTCGGTTGATTCTGCTAAAGAATAACAAAACTGGTACAATAATTCTAAATGCTCAACCGCTGCTTCATAACTTATATCCTGATTCAAATCATCAAAAGGTGAATGATAAGTATGAATCATATAATCAATAAATGCTTCAAGAACTTTTTCATCGCTCAGATTTTTGTGTTTCAATCCCTCCAAAACCAGTATTGAAGGAATACCTGCAGTAGCAAATGCTACCTGATCGGATTGACTGAAAGCTTCGAATCTTTTGAACTGAGGTGGAATGTTCTCTATAGAAATATCCAATTGTGAGGCAGCATCTTGTAAAAATTTATCTAATGTTGAATACTCGGAACCAACACCCACGACTGCTTGAAGTCCTTTATATAATGCAATTCCGTCAATATTAACATCTGATATGGTTTTGTGAAGAGGAAACAACGGATGATCTGTATAGTATGAGGAACCAAGCCATCCTTTTTCTTCACCTGTTAAAGCGATAAATAAAATCGATCGTTTAGGATGAATATCTGACTGAGAAAAAATTCTTGCAAGTTCCAGCAAAACCGAGACACCTATTGCGTTATCCATGGCACCGTTATAAATCGAATCTCCGTTTATCGGAGTTCCAATTCCCAGATGATCATAATGTGCAGAAATAATTAGGTAACTGTTCTTCAATTCATCATCGCTGCCTTCGACTAATCCTACAATATTCGATGCAATAAAATCTCTTTGTTTAAACTCTCCTTTGAATGATACTTTAGTTTGTAGAGGAAAGCTTATCAGTTTACTTTCTTCTTTCATCTTGATAACATCATCAAAAGAATATTTTGCATTTTTAAAAATCTCATATGCAATCTCTGGATTTAAAAGAACACTTAAATTTCCTGAAACAGAATATGCAAGAGTAATATCTTCAAAAGAAAATTGCTGTTCTTTATCTTTCCATTTATTCTCATCTGAGATCAAAATACAACCTGCTGCACCTCTGGATATTGCTAATCTTTGTTTTGCATTAGGAGAACTGTAAACAGTTGGAATTTTACCCTTAAAATAATCAGGATCATCAGATTTCGGTTCCCCTTCAAGAAAGACAACAATTTTTCGTTCAACATCAATGGACTGGTAATCGTTATAATCATACTCTGGTGCAATTATTCCATAGCCAACGAATACAAGTGGTAAGGGTATCGGTACAAAAGTTTGCTGACCGGAATTAAATAACAAATAATCTTCATTCAATTTTAATGTTGTTTCATTATTCCCCGAGAATAATTTTAATTCCGATGTTGGTAAGGCAAAACTTCCATGCATCGGAATATATTGATAGTAATTATTTTCATTACTACAGGGTTTTAATCCGTACTTAGAATATTCAAGAGCGATATACTTTGCAGCTAAATTTCCTCCTGTTGTACCGGTTCCCCTCCCTTCAAAAATATCACTTGCAAGAAATTGCATATGTCTTTTAATATTAGTCTCAGAGATTGATTTTTCAGTATTTGTAAAAACACCATTCATCTGAGGAAAAAATTGATACGAACAGATCAATAAAAGCAAAGTTGTTTTTGCAACAAAATCAATCATGATAATGAAATCTACAAAATATAGACATAAAAAATGACGCTGCGGGAAAAGCAGCGCCATATTTTGAAGGAGAGAGAGAAAAAGAAATCGCTACTTGAGTAAAGTCATTTTCTTACTTAAGAAGCTGTTTCCACCTTCAATAGTATAGATGTAAACTCCACTCGGTAAATTTGAAGCATCCCAGTTTACCTCATAAGTACCAGCACTTCTATAACCATCTACTAAAACTTCAATCCTTTGACCAAGTATGTTGAAAACAGTTAGCTTAACATTGGAAGCTTTCGGTACTGAAAACTGAATCCTGGTAGTAGGATTAAAAGGATTAGGATAGTTTTGCGATAATTCATATTTGTTTGGAACTACGTTGGAATAAATATTTTCTTTTACTCCAAGTACAACATACTCGGCAAGACTCTGATAAGCAGGACCATCGGCAGTTGGTCGTGGATCAAGCCCTTCATCTCTTTGTCTTGATATTCCAAGCAATTGTGGGTCTTCAAGTGTATTGTTATTTGCACTCACCATTAAGTAATCTGATACAAATGCAGAATCTGTTCCCGGTTGTGAAGCAACTAAATCTGGGAAAGTACTTGCTGCTCCAAAATCAAACCATATATCATTGTTAAATACTATCTCACCATTTTCTAATCTTGATCGACTGTCATTACCGGTTGGAAGATCTTCAACATTTATTGCTTTACCTCCGAAATCACCAAATATACAATTCTTATAAGCACCACCCCAGTAATCACGAAGCATAAATAATTGATCATTTTCTGGATTGGTTGAGTTCATTCCTGATCCAAGATATGTTGCATTATAAACTTGTGGATATGCATAAGGCAGACCATCTTCGGGATTGGTTCCGCCATCGTGCTCACCGCAATGGTTTCCATAATTTTCATCCTGGATTACAAATAAAAATTGCATTATGCTTCTAATACCTTCATCGTGATCGAAACCATCATCTGCATTGAAAGCAGAAACTAAAAATTTACATTTTACTGTACTTCCAAACCATTCATAACCATCATCATTATTCTGGAAGACTTCTATATGATCGATTGTTGTTTTACGTCCTACTGCACCGAATGTAAGACCGTTTATTTCATTACCTTCACCGATATCAGTACCGCCGTGACGAATAGACAGATACCTTAATACCCCGGTATTATCCCAATCATCATTACCGCCATATTGTGTTTTAGGATTAACAGGTAGTCCTTCAATATTTCCTACACCTGCAGTAGTATTTATCTTTGCTTTTCCAAGAAGAATAACTCCGCCCCAGAGATTTGTTGCGGGTAGAACCAAATCATTC
>JAJDNK010000002.1 GCA_022340715.1 bacterium BMS3Abin03
ATTCTTAACTTATGATAAAGATCCTTACATAGTGCTTGGTGATGACGGCAGGTTATACTGGATAATAGACGCTTATACTACCAGCAACTATTTTCCTTACAGCGAGACATTCAATTCCACAGAAAACATCTATTATAAAGAAGGAGAACAGAACAGGAATTTAAAAACGCAAACATCACCGGAAATGAACGGTGCAAATTATGTCCGCAATTCAGTTAAGGTTGTTGTAGATGCGTTCAACGGGTCGGTTGACTTCTACATTTACGATGAAAATGACCCGATCATAAAAGTATGGAATAACATATTCCCAGATTTGTTTAAAAAGAAAGAGGAGATGCCGAAGAGTTTGATGGGTCATGTTCGTTACCCAATTGATTTTCTTCTTGTCCAGGGACTTGTTTATGCAAAGTACCATATGACCGATCCGACCGTTTTTTATAATCAGGAAGATCTGTGGATAAGGGCTACGGAAAAATATTACAATGAAGTTCAGCCTGTCGATCCTTATTATATTATGTGGGAGCGTCCTGAGACGGACAAGCCTGAATTTGTTTTAATTCTTCCATTCACTCCGAAAAACAGACAGGTATTAATTGGGTGGATTGCCGGAATGTGTGATCCTGATAATTATGGAAAATTCCTTGCATATAAATTTCCGAAGGATAAACGTGTGCTCGGTACTCAGCAGGTTGAAACAAAGATTGATCAGGACAGCTATTTGTCGGGACAATTATCGTTGTGGGATCAGCGCGGATCGAATGTTATTCGCGGTAATGTTCTTGTAATTCCCGTTGAAGAAACAATTATTTATGTTGAACCGATTTATCTCCAGGCAGAAACTGCCGCTTACCCGGAACTTCGTCTTGTTGCCGTTATGCACAATGATAATCTTAGTTATGCAGAAACATTCAAAGATGCTTTGCAAGGATTGTATGGTGAAATCCCCGTTAAAAAAGAAACAACCGGGAAGGATAATACGCCACAGCAACAAACTTCTATCGATGATTTAATTCGCCAGGCAAATAATGCGTTTGAAAATTATCTAAAATTCCAGGGAGAAAAGAAATTTACACAGTCTGCGCAGGAACTTGAAAAGCTTCAGAGATTTTTGAATGAATTATCCGCAAGAACCGGAACAAATGGAACACAGACCAACAAATAAATTTTGGTTTTGTAAAAACAGAGAATTGGAAATGTGAATAAACCGTCAGTTTTCTCTATCGAAGATCAGTAGGTCATCTTTTCCGAATTTCAAACCGACTTCGTCATTTTCTTTTATGTTGCCAATTTCGGATGATTTAGCCAGAATTTCATTCCCTTCTGCTTCAAGATAATAAAGCGGCTCCCCGCCCGGAGGTCCGGTCATTTTTAGCTTTCCGTTGATTACCCCTTCATCTTTTTTTACTATGTTTATTTTTTCAGGACGAATTCCTGCAACAACATCATTTATATTTTTATCTTTCAGGAAGTTAAGCTTGTCGTTTATTTTCTCTGCAAGTTTACCATCGAGAATATTCATAGGCGGTGAACCGATAAATTTAGCAACAAAAAGATTTATTGGATCATTATAAATTTCTTCCGGTGTTCCGATTTGTTGAACAACTCCGTCTTTCAAAACAGCAATTTTATCACCGAGCGACATTGCTTCTGTCTGATCGTGTGTAACATAAATTGTTGTAAGCTCAAGCTTGCGTTGGATGCTTCTCAGTTCACTTCGCATTGTTATTCTTAGCAACGCATCAAGGTTTGAAAGCGGTTCATCAAGTAAAAGCAGATTTGGTTCTCTGACAATTGCTCTGCCAAGTGCAACACGTTGTCTTTGTCCGCCGCTTAACTCTCCCGGCTTAGCACCAAGCAAACTTTCAATTTCAAGAATATCCGCTGCCCAGTTTACTTTTCGGTCAATTTTATTTTTATCCAGCTTCGCAATTTTTAAAGGAAAAGCGATGTTATCATAAACTGATAAATGTGGATACAGCGCATAACTCTGAAAAACCATAGCAACGTCACGTTCCTTTGGAGAGAGAAATATTTTCTTGTTTGAAGATGCAACTAGCTTTTCACCAAAATAGATTTCTCCTTCAGATGGTTTTTCTATTCCAGCAATTATATTTAACAGAGTTGATTTGCCACAGCCGCTTGGTCCGAGCAGTACAAAAAATTTGCCGGCTGGAATTTCGAGATCAATTCCTTTAAGCGCTTCTACTTTTCCTCTCTTAACGGTGAAAAAGTTTTTTCTAACGTTTTTAATTTTTATATCGATCATCCTTTAACTGCACCTTCTGTTAATCCCTGTATAATGTATTTTTGAAACAAAGCTATTAATAACAGAACCGGAATCACAGCAATCACTGCTGCTGCCATTATATATCCCCACGGAATTTGTCCGTGAAGTCCTTCAAACAAAGCAATGCCTACCGGGATTGTTCGGCCGTGATAATCTGTCGTAAGCATTAAAGCGAAGAGAAACTCATTAAATGAATAAATAAGTGTTAACATAAATGTTGAAAACAAAGCAGGCAGAGACAATGGAAGAATCACTTTAAATAAAATTTGCAAACGGCTCGCTCCGTCTATTAAAGCCGCTTTATCAAGCTCGGTTGAAAGCTGTGAAAAGTAGCTTAACATTATCCATAATGCCAATGGAAGTCCGAGCGTAATGTAAGGAAAGATCAGAGCAGCGTAGGTGTTAAGCCATCCAAAATCTGTAATCATTCCAAACAGGTAACCAACGATTGCAATTTGTGGGAACATAGAAAAACCAAGAAGTATCAACGGGATAACAATCCTTCCGGGGAATCTCAAACGCGTAATTGAATAAGCCGAAAGACTTGCAAAAAATGTTGCAAGAATTGCAGACGCTATGGAAACAACAAGGCTGTTCACCAGGTAATCCCACAGATGAAATTTGTTTGATGTCGCCACTTCAAAATAATTTTTGAATGTAAGAACAAACTCAGATTGTGGAGAAAGAAAATCAGGATTCTTATTCACCGAGATGAAAATCATCCAGAGAAAAGGAAATAGACAGAAGATTAGAAGAAAAATTACTCCTACAGCTTTTAATAATTTAATAATTTCATCTTCTCTCACTGTAATGTCTCCCGGAACTTTCCGAATTTAATATAGAGAACAGAAAGCAAACCTGCTGCTAAAAACACAATTACAGAAACAGCAGAGCCGTAACCGAAATCACCGGACACATAATAATTAAATGCATAAATTGATAATGAAGAGGTGCTTCCCCCGGGTCCCCCGCCTGTAAGAACGTAAATCAAATCGAAAATTCTGATTGCATCAATCGAACGGAAAAGCAGAGCAACAATGAGAACCGGTTTTAATAACGGAAGTGTAATCATAAAAAATCGCTGGAGAAAGTTAGTTCCATCAACTTTTGCCTGCTTGTAAAGATCACTATTAATAGCTGACAAACCGGTAAGCAGAATAATTGCCATAAACGGGGTCGTCTTCCAGACATCGCTGATAACAACCGCTATGAATGCGCCAACTGATGAACCAAGCCAGCTAACCGGCTGATCTGAGATGCCAAGCTGTAAAATTATATAATTAAAAATTCCGTAATTGAAATTGTAAATAAGCTCCCATACTCTTGCAGAAATTGCGATCGGGATAACCCACGGGATAAGAATAACAACTCTTAAAAAACCACGGAAAGGAAGAGTTTCGTTTAAAAGTAAAGCAAAGGCAAGACCGAAGACCAGCTCAAATGAAACCGAAACGACAACAAACAACAAAGTGAATTGCAGCGATTCATAAAAATGTCTGTCGCTGAATAATCTTTGATAGTTTTCAACGGCTAGAAATTTTTCAGGAAGGAAAGTAACATCTCTCATCAGACTTGTTACTATTGTTCCGATGACAGGAACAAGCACAAACACAACAGCCACAATAATCAATGGAGCATTAAAAAGATAAGCTGTTTTCGTTTCGTCTGATATGTTTGTTTTACTTCTCTCCATAAATCTTAATTATGTTTTTCATTTCAATTTCAATTTCTTTTAAAGCTTCTACAGGGGGGATTTTATTTGCAAGGCAGTTGTTCACGTTTCGTTGAATCACTTCCGATATTTGTGTGTAATAAGGAACTGTAGGACGAGCAATGGTGTTATCAAAAACATATTCTAAGAGATTTAACTGCGAAAGCTTCTTCTTTAATTCTTTATCTTCATAAACATCTTTCCTGCCGGGATTCCAGCCGATCGTTAATACCATTTGTTTCTGCACTTCGTATGAAGTTACATACTTAATAAACTGCCATGCTTTTTCTTTGTTATCGGAATACTTTGACATACCGATGTGCCATCCACCCAGAGTCGAAACAGAATTATGTCCTTTGAAATGTGGAAGAATCGTCATTCCAACTTTGCCTTTTACATTCGAGTCATTGCTGTTATGAAGCTGCCATGCGTAGGTCCAATTTCGTTCGAACAAAGCATTTCCCTTTTGAAATTCTCTACGCACTTCTTCTTCCTTCATTTCTGTATATGTATTCTCCGGAGAAACTTTGTATTTGTGAATAAGATCCTGCATAAACTGAAGTGCTGCTATATTTTCTTTGCTGTTAATTTTAACTGAATCATTTTGAAGTATCGAACCGCCGTTTGATGCAATGAATTCAAGGAATGAACAGACTAGTCCCTCGTATTGCGCACCCTGCCAGACGAATCCGTCAAAACTTTTATTTGTTTTTCTTTGTTCTTCCTGAATTCTTAAAGAAAGTTCTTTTAATTGCTCCCAGGTTTCAGGGGGTTGGACTATCAAATCAGTTCTGTAATACAAAAGGGCGACATCCATAAAAACAGGAAGTGCAAACAAATTATCATCATATTTGTCAACGAGATTTAAAACACGTTTAAAGAAAGGTTCTGTCTTAAATTTACTTTTCACCGCAAAATCATCTAACGGTTCAAGCCAGTCAGATTGTATGAACTGATTTATCCACACAACATCCATTAAGAATAAATCAGGATTTTGTTGTTTCCCTTCGAGTGAAATTATCAGGCTTTGTTTTCGCTGATCTGTATAAGTAGGCTGGCGGACGAGAATTAAATTGCAATCATACTTTGCGTTGAAATCATTTATAACCTTTTCCCAGAAATCAACTTCCTCCGGTGAGCCGCCTATCCAGATTGAAAAGTTATCATCTTTTTCTGAACAGGAATTGAAAACAAATAAAGACATAAATAACAGCGAGATTATTGTCCATAGCTTCACATTCATATCTAAAGATAAGAAAAGTAGAAGAAAATAAAAGGACAGGTCTCTTCATCTTCTATCCTTAACCGATTTTAATACGACATATGTTACTGTATAAACCACTTCCGTTTATCAAGACGCAACATATCATCAGCATCTTCAGGTCCCCAGGAGCCGGCTTTGTAATTTGGAAAAACTGACCACGGTTTATTTTCCCATTCTTTAATTATCGGATCAATGATTGACCACGATTTATAAATCCACTCAGCACGTGGGAATAATGTTTGGTCACCCTGCATTGCATCATGCAAAAGCCACTGGTATGAGCTTGGTGTTTCTTTTATTTCGAAAGCCTCGTTGTAATTGAAAATGAGATTAACCGGCTGTAGTGTTAAATCAGCGCCGGGTCTTTTAGCGGTAAAAGAATAAAAAATTCCCTCATTGGGCTGAAGGCGAAAAGTTAAAATATTATGTTTTCTCTCTTCACGCTTATTTGTCTGGAACATAAGGTGTGGAGTTGGTTTAAATCGAATAGTAACTTCAGTGAGCTTCTGCTCTAATCTTTTACCTGTTCTTAAATAAAAAGGAACTCCAGCCCAGCGCCAGTTATCAAGAAAAATTCTGATTGCGGCATATGTTGGAGCGTTTGAATCTTTATTGACCTTATCTTCATCGCGGTAAGCATTTGCTTTTTTACCATCAACAGTTCCGGAATCATACTGACCTAATACGACATCCCTTTCCTGATTTATTTGACAAACGGAATCGAGCACTTTTACGGTTTCCGTACGAAGCGAGTGAGCATCAAAGTTTACCGGCGGTTCAATGGCTGCCATGCACATTAACTGAAAAAGATGATTTTGGACCATATCGCGCAACACACCGGTTTTTTCATAAAACGCACCGCGCTTTCTGATACCTATATCTTCAGCAACAGTGATTTGAATATTGTCTATATAATTTCTGTTCCAGATGGGTTCGAAGCCGGGATTGGCAAATCTGAAAACAAGCATATTCTGAACAGTTTCTTTACCGAGGAAATGATCTATTCTGAAAATCTGGTGTTCTTCAAAGACTTTATGTATTTCCTTATCGAGTTCACGTGCTGATTTTTCATCTTCGCCAAATGGTTTTTCGATTATAACTCTACGCCAGCCTTCATTGCTTTTTGCAAGTTTGCTCGTACTTAATTTTTGAATTATCGTGCTGTAAAAATCAGGAGGAGCAGAAAGATGAAAAAGGATATTGTCTTTTATTTCATTTTGCTTTTGTACCTGCTGTATTTTTTTCTTTAATGATTCATAAGTTTTTAAAGTTGCATCATCAAATTCACCGGGAGTATAATAAACCATCCCGGCAAATTCTTTCCACGTCTTCTCGTCATATTCATCCAACTTTTTAACCATACCATGCATTTCTTCACGGTATTCATCATCGCTCCATTTTTCCATTGCAAAACCAATGATCGCAAATTTATCCGGTAATAACTTTTTTTGCTTTAGTGCATATAAAGATGGTAAAAGTTCATGGTGAGCGAGATCGCCGGAAGCACCGAAAATTACAACGATCAGTGGCTCGGGAGGTTTTCCTTTCTGCATTCCTTTTTGTTCAACTTTAAGATGCCGGTGTTCCATTTATTTTTCCTCCTTAACGGCATGTCCTCCGAACTGGTTTCTCAATGCGGCAATTACTTTTGCTGAAAACGGATTTTCTTCTCTCGAAGCAAATCGTTCGTAAACAGCAAGAGTAATAGCAGGAATCGGAATTGCATTTTTAATTGCATATTCAGTTGTCCATCTCGCAGTTCCGGAATCTTCAACATAAGGGGCAATCTTTTCAAGGGAATTACCTTCTTCTTTGAAAGCGCTTGCGGCAAGCTCAAGCAGCCAGCTTCGTACAACAGCACCATTGTTCCACAAAGCGGAAACCTGTTCAAGATTAATATCAAATTCTGAACGGGACATACATTCAAATGCTTCACCAATTCCCTGAAGCATTACATATTCAAGTGCGTTGTGAATCATTTTCACAAAATGACCAGCCCCGGTTTTACCAACGTGGGCGTAACCGTTTTCAGGAGCAAGCGAAACAAATATTGGCTCTACTCTTTTTACAGCTTTTTCAGGACCGCCAACCATAAGGTTGTAACCGATTTTTAATCCCCATATTCCACCGCTTACTCCGGCATCTACAAAATGAATCCCTTTCTCTTTACATTTTTCGGAGTTTTTAATCGTTTCTGTATAATGTGAATTTCCACCGTCAATTACCAAATCATCTTTATCAAGATGGCTTATAAGTTTGTCTATCGTTTCATTTGTTGGTTGTCCATGAGGAACCATTACCCAAATATTTCTTGGTTTCTTAAGTTTTGAAACAAGATCTTCAATTGAATCACTTGCAATTCCTCCATCTTGAGAGGCTTTATTCACGTTATCTTTATTTAAATCGAAAGCTACAATTTCATGATTATCTTTTTTTAGTCTTTTAAGCATATTGCTTCCCATTTTTCCAAGTCCTATTAAACCTATTTTCATTTTTGTTTCCTTTTTAAATTTCTATGTTAAAATCAGTTAGTCTTTCTTTCAACTCGGCCGGATATTCAAGATGAATCGAATTTATTCCGAGGCGTTTCGCAGACTGATAATTTTCTTCACTGTCATCAATAAACAAACATTCCTCAGGATTTCTCTGTAGAATGTGTAATGCTTTCAAAAATATTTCCGGTTCCGGTTTTCTAGTTCCGACGTAACAAGAGCTGAAAAAGTTTAAAAAATATTTTTTTAGTTTAAATTTGTTAATCCGGTACTGGTTTAATTCAAGCGATTCATTGTTGATAGTTGCTAGATGATATTTTCTATTCAGAGAGAGACTGTTCAACAGTTTTATTGTAGAATTATGAGGGTGGGACTGTGAGTACATAAACTCAATGAATTCCGGCTTATTAAATCTTCTTTTTCTAAAAAAAACCACTTTGTTGAGATATTCGTCGAGGGATAATTTACCCTTTTCAAATTTCTTAAAGACAGGTTCGTGTCTTTTTTCCAATTCTTCATAATCAAGGGGAAATTTAATTGTCGCTTTTTCTCTTGCTATATTATCCCAACCATTAGTTAAACAAACACCACCGATATCGAAGAAGATAGTGGTTATGGATTTCACTTTAAGCTTTCATTAATTTTCTTTAAAGCCTGTTCAACACTGCCTTCGAGATGAATTCTGATAACCCGCCGGTTCTTATTATTTAAAGAACGAAAATCACCAAGCGCTTGTGCCTTTTGAAGTGTTGCGAAGCCATAATCTTGTCCTGGAATTGGCAGGTCGTCTTTCGCATCATACGTAAACATTATGAAAACGCCATTATTTGGTCCGCCTTTGTGCAACTGTCCTGTTGAATGCATATATCTTGGACCATAGCCGAGAGTAGTTGCAACTTTCAGTTTGTTCCTGAGTTTCATTCTTATTGATTGAAGGAGCTTCTGCCTTTGCGGTGTTTGCAGAAAATAAGCAAGCAGAGCAATATAATCGGGAGATCTAGCAAGTTTTACAAATGAATTTAGAAATGCAGATACACTTTTTCCCTGAGGAACCCAGTCTGCATCAGAATTATAAAAGACTGAAATGTTCTGATTTACAATTGGTTTTTCCTCATCAAAACTTTTAGTTTTTTGCCATTCATTCAGAAGATCCTTGCTGTTCTTTTTGCTTTCCGAAACGTTAGGCTCATTAAATGGATTTACGCTGATTATCCTTCCGGCTGTGGCTGTTGCCAGTTCCCACCTGAAAAACTCTGCACCAAGTGCAAGTTTGTTTTTCAAATCTATCTTAATTACAGGATGACCGGCTTTTTCCAATATATTGAGTTTCCTTTCATCATTTTTTTTATCATCATCACCGGCGTGCATATAAACAAAAATTCTATCGTTGCCGTAAACTTCTGGTTTATCCAGGTCTTCGCTTTCTACAGGCAAAATTCCATTACCTTCTTTTCCCGTACTTTCCGCAATTAATTGTTCTACCCAGTATCCAAATGCACTTATTGATTTTGAAAGAACGAAAGTAACCTTATCTCGTCCGAGTCTTGCATTCATTCCCAGTACTGTTCCAAGTGAAATCCCCGGATTTGAATCAGATGGTATGAACGGTCCACTGTTGATTTCCATTTGATGAGCATTGTAAAGAATTTCTTTTATGTTAATTCCAATCAGAGCCATTGGTACAAGCCCGAAATATGAAAGAGCCGAATATCGTCCGCCGTAATCATCCGGATTTGTAAAAACTTTTCTGAACTTTCTTTCCTTTGCCTCATCCTGGAGTGATGTATTATCATCGGTTATGGCAATAAATTGCCTGCCCGGATTTTTAATCCCTTTATCTTTTAAAAGGTTAAAGAAGTAATGATCGAAGCTTAAAGTTTCTGTAGTCGTTCCTGATTTACTCGCAACAATAAAAAGTGTTTTGTTTAAATCAACCTGTGACTCAACATTTTTAACTGCAGCAGGATCTGTATTATCCAACATTAATAACTTTGGAAAGCCCTGCTTTGAGCCAAACGTTTCTCTTGCAACTTCCGGACATAAACTACTGCCGCCCATTCCCAGAAGCACAACATATTTGAACTTTTCCTTTTTAATTTCTTTGGCAAAATCAATTATCTCATCTGCCCGGTTAATAAAATCGCCAACATCGAGCCAGCCAAGCCGGTTTCTTATTGCTTCGGTTTCCTTTTCCTCTGATTTCCATACAAACGGATCTTTTGAATATATTCTTCTCGCAATTTGCTTTTCATCTAACGAACTAAATGCAGATATGATTTCGGATTTATTTTTGCCATAGTCGATTTCCTGTGTTCCCGTTTTGTCTGAAAGAAATTGCGATCTCTTATCTGCAAGAGTTTTCATCAGGTTATCATAGGGTGAAATAAACTTTTGAATTCCTTCATTAACCAATTGACGTGTTACAAAGTTTATATCAACCCCTAACTTTCCAAGGTTCTCAAAAGTTTGCCTTGCTTCATCAATGTCATGTTCTATAGAGTTTTCTATCAATTTTCCATGATCAGCAAATGCATCGATGGTTTCATCAGGCAAAGTATTAACCGTATGCGGGCCAATAAGTGTTTCAACATATCGTACATCGGGATACAGGGGATCTTTCGTGCTGGTGCTTGCCCAAAGAGGTTTTTGAACACGCGCACCATTATTGGAAAGTTTTTGCCAGCGTTCCCCGGAAAAAATATTCTTAAAGCTCTGGTAAGCTATCTTAGCACTTGCTATTGCAGCTTTACCCAAAAGATTTTCCGGTCTTGGCTCACCGGTTGTCTTTTCAGGAATGATGTAATGACCAAGAAGCTGGTCGGTCAGAACATCTATTCTGCTTAAAAAGAAACTGGCAACTGAGGCAATGTTTTTAATGTCCTTTCCTTCATCGAGCCTTCTTTCGAGAGCTTTGATGTATGCCAATGCAACAGCTTCGTAACTTTGAATGGAAAACAACAATGTTATATTAATATTAATTCCTTCATACAGACATTGTTCAATTGCAGGAATGCCTTCATCTGTCCCGGGAATTTTTATGAAACAATTCGGTCGATCAACTTTCGAAAATAATCTTCTGGCTTCTTTAATGGTTCCTTCTGTATCACGTGCGAGATAAGGAGAAACCTCAAGACTTACTAAACCATCTGTTCCATTTGATTCATCATAAACAGATTTTAATATATCACATGCATCCTGAACATCCTTAACTGTTAGAGCCTCATAAATTTCCCGTACACTTTTTTTCTCTCTAACTAATTGTTTGATCTGTGCGTCGTAGTCATTTCCTTTAGATATTGCTTTGTTGAAAATGCTTGGATTTGAAGTTATTCCCCTGAGTCCTTGCTGTGTTACTCTGTTCTTTATTTCTCCCTTTTTAATTTTTCCACGGGTAAGATTATCGAGCCAATAACTTTGTCCATAATCAAGCAGTTTAATTAAATTATTCATTTACTGTTTATCTCCTTTATTAACTTCTAAGTTTAGAGTATTAAAATATAATATTCTAAACCAAATAAAAGTCTGGAAGTATGTTAATAGTAATACTGCCTGGGATTAATTGATAAGAATCACAGGGCAAGAACAAAGTTGCGTTGTTATTCGTCAATTAAATATTATGATTGATCCAAAGAGAATTGAATAAATTATTGAATGGCGGATATAATTCCGAACTAAGTTAACATATAGGGAAATAATAGCTAGTTCAGTCTTATTATAACAATCCGGTTGTTCATTGTTCTGCCTTCAGGTGTCTGGTTATCCGCAACAGGGTCAGTCATTCCAAAACCTTCTGTAGTAATTCTAACAGCAGGAACACCATGTGAAATAAAAAAGTTCGCTATACTTTCGGCTCTTAATTTTGAGAATTGTAAGCTACCGGATTCGGTTTGAGAGCTATCAGTATAGCCCTCAATACTCCAACGTGAGATCGGATATTTTTTCATAACAGCAAGAATCTTTTCAAGCTTTGGAAATTCATTTGATTTTAATTTTGTGTTATCAGGATCAAAATATGTTGAGGCACTTAAAGTTATTTTATCATTTGGATTTGGTTCCACAAAAGCTTCTTCCTGTTGTTCTATATTAATTTCACATCCGTTTTCATCAACTTGTAATCCTGGTAATGTACCCGGGCATTGATCGAGATAATCAGGTACGCCATCTAAATCTGAATCAACCGGGCAACCGTTCTTATCTATTTCAACATCAGATGGTGTATCAGGACACTTATCCAGATAATCAGGGACTCCGTCAGCATCGAGATCGTACGGACAACCAAGAGCATCTACTTCAATTCTTTTAGGTGTTTCGGGACAGATATCAGTATAATCGGGGACACCATCTTCATCAGAATCCAGCGGACAACCGTTTTCATCTACATGGACATTATGGGGTGTGTCAGGACATTCATCTAAATAATCAGCAACTCCATCATGGTCTGAATCAATAGGGCAGCCAAATTCATCTACTTTCAATCCGCGTTGTGTATTCGGGCACGCATCTTTGGAATCAATCACACCGTCACCATCAGAATCAAACTTCGTCAAGAAAGAATATGAAATCCCACCAAGTATGGTTAAGAAAAAATCATTGCCTACACCTGTTGCCTTATCATCAAGCCAATCATTTGTAGAAAGTTGAATCCCTGTATTAAAATCTAACGACAGGTTTGGAGTAAACGGGTAACGTACGCCAAGTTCCATATTATAATTAGTTTCGCTGCCATGATATTTGCCTGCGATTTTATTTGGCAGCGACATACCGTCTTCACCTTTAGGATCAAAAGAGAGATGTGAAATCCCAGCATATAAATAAGGAAATATTTTTTCCCTTATTGAATAAGTAAATACTACCCCTCCGCCAAAAGTATTAATTTTACTGTGAAAGGTTGAAGGATCAATGGAAGGATCATTACCTAATATAAAACCCGCACTGCCAAACAGTCTTAATCCGAATCCGCTTTGTGCCCATGCAGGAAAAAAATATTCAAGGGAAGCCCTGCCTAGGTAATCAACACCTAAACCGGAATAGTCGGTTCCGGCAAGTGTAGCACCACCATCAAAAGAAAATACTATTGTGCCTGAAAACGGATTGTAACGTTGGGTATTTTCCTGGGAGTAAATATTTGCCGCGAAAATTAAAATGAATGTGATGGAGACAGTAAGTTTTTTCATAGACTATGCTTGTTAAAATTAATATCCATCCATTTAAATTAGTTGTTTTAACTTTCAAAGTAGCGTAAATAAACCGATAACATGATTTCTCTTTAAAAACCCCTTCTTAAAACCTTATCCATATCGGATTTGATCATTAATTTAACAAGGTCTTCAAATTTTGTTTTAGCTTTCCATCCGAGTTCTCTTGCTGCTTTTTTCGGATCGCCTATAAGAAGATCAACTTCAGTGGGTCTGTAATAGTTCGGATCGATGCCTATAATCGTATCACCTTTTTTTAACTTTGTGCTGAAATCTTTAATATAATCTCTTTTATTTGAGGAATAGCCAATCAGCTTTTTTGCTTTATCAAGATCAATACTTTTTATTTTACCGCTTTGATTTTTTCCTTTACCTGCCCACGTGATCTTAATACCGAGATTTGAAAATGTTTGTTCAGCGAATTCTCTCACTGTTCTTGTTTCGCCTGTTGCAAGAACAAAATCATCTGCTTTTTTGTTCTGGAGTATTTTCCACATACCTTCACAGTATTCCGGAGCGTAGCCCCAATCCCTTTTTGCATCCATATTTCCAAGTAAAAGTTTTTTCTGCATTCCTGTTGCAATTCGGGAAGCGGCTCTTGTTATTTTCCTTGTTACAAATGTTTCGCCACGTTTGGGAGATTCATGGTTAAACAATATTCCGTTCGATGCAAAAATATTGTAAGCCTCCCTGTAATTAACGATTATCCAGAAGCCGTAGAGTTTTGCAACTCCGTAGGGTGATCGGGGATAGAATGGGGTTTTTTCATTCTGAGGAATTTCTCTGGCCTTACCGTATAGTTCACTTGTTGATGCTTGGTAGAATTTTACTTTTCTCAATCCAACTTCACGGATTGCATCTAAAAATCTTAAGGTACCAAGAGCATCTACCTGAGCAGTATAGTCGGGAACTTCAAATGAGACTTTAACATGACTTTGTGCTGCAAGATTATAAATTTCATCCGGTTCAATTTTTTCAAGAAGACGATTAAGATTGCTTGTGTCCACAAGGTCACCATAATGAAGAAAAAGTTTTTTATTCAAAACAGTTCGATCATTGTAAAGATGATCAATCCTGCCGGTATTGAAGGAACTACTTCTCCTTATGATACCATGAACCTCGTATTCTTTTTTCAACAGAAGTTCGGTTAAATAACTGCCGTCTTGTCCGGTTATACCTGTTATTAAAGCGCGTTTCATTTTTCTCTTATTTTTAGTAATTAGAATTTAGAAGTAAGGAGTTGATAGTTAAGCAAGGTGATTTTATCTTTTAATATCTAACCTCGATCTCCAGACTTCTGAACAAACCATTCATAAGTTTTTTTAATTCCATCTTTCAACTCCGTTTTATATTTCCATCCAAGATTATTTATCCTCGAAACATCCATCAATTTTCTCGGTGTTCCATCCGGTTTTGAAAGATCATTCACTATTTTGCCTTTAAAGCCTATAATCTCAGAAACAATTTTGGCCAGATCTGAAATAGAAATATCTTTTCCCGTTCCGATATTTATTTGAGAGATACCCTGTTCGTAAATGTCTTTTGCATCAATATTTTCGATTAAAAAGGTTACAGCATCAGCCAGGTCTTCAACGTATAAAAATTCACGCATAGGTTTTCCGGTTCCCCAGATAGTTACGCTATCTTCATTATTTGCTTTGGCCTCATGAAATTTTCTAATCAAAGCGGGAAGCACATGAGAAGTTTCCAGGTTAAAATTATCATTAGAACCATACATATTTGTAGGCATGATTGAATAAAAATTACTACCGTATTGTCTGTAGTAATTTTCACAAAGTTTGATGCCAGCAATTTTGGCAATTGCATAAGGCTCATTTGTTGATTCTAAATAACCGGATAAAAGATGTTCTTCCTTTAATGGTTGGGGCGCTAACTTCGGGTATATGCATGAACTACCCAGGAAAATTAATTTATCTACTTTATGATTGTAAGCAGCATTAATTAAATTGGCTTCTATCATAAGGTTATCGTAAATAAATTCAGCACGGTAAGTGTTATTTGCAAGTATACCGCCAACTTTTGCTGCCGCGATTATAACAACTTCGGGTTTCCCTTTTTCAAAAAAGTTTTCAACCTCATTCTGATTAATAAGGTTTAATCCCGGATAATTTCTGAGAAGAAGATTTTCATATCCTTTCTTCTCAAGCTCTCTTGTAATAGCGGAACCAACCATCCCGGTATGACCGGCAATATAGATTTTTTTATTCTTATAATTGTTTTTTTCACTCATAGCCGAAATTACATACCATAATAGATTGCCAGACTAAATTCATTTACATTATTATCTGTAAAAGAATGATCTTCCTGTTCTTTTGATGTTTTAGTAAACCTGTATTGAATCCTGAAAAATAAATCATGCAAATATTCATACTTCACCGTTGTGCCAAGATAAGTGTAATTAGTTCTTAAGCCAAATAAAAACGGCGGCTGTGGTTGTGAATATTGATCGATTATATTGCCCTGTTCACCCTTACGAATATAACGTGCCCAGACTTTTGCTTCCAATCCTCTTATAAACCTGTATTTTATTGAACCGTAAATCTGGTCGGCATTATTTCCCATCCAGTGACCAAGTACATAAGAAGCATCTGTATAAGTTTGTGTTTGATTGAAATGATTGTAAACAAATGGGTAAATTTTTGTGTATTCGGCGGTTAAAGTCAGATTATCCATTGGAAGATCGATTACAGATGCACCCAAAGAAAAACCAAATTGATTCCGTTGTTTTTCCGAATTAAAAAGCCCTGTTAAAGTAAGTTCGTCTATAAATAAGGATCCATAAAGATGAGAATTCTTAATATGATTCCGTGAGCTTACCGATAAGAAAAATTGTGAATTACCTCCAACAACGTTTTTTTGACGGCTAATGAGATGATCAGCTGATCGGAAAAAAATCACAGGAAGGAAATATATCATTTCAAGCTTATCGCTGTAAATTATAGATTCGCCGAGAGAAATCTTTAATCCTTTTAACGGCCTGATAAACAAAGAATGAGAAGCAATATATTTCTCACGGTATGAAAATCTTAATGCCCCTGTTGAAGTATAATAGAAGCTTGATGAATCAACTACATCAGAAGAAAGCCAACCATGAAAGTAATTAAAACCAAGCCATTCAACAGGACTGACATCTAACCTGATAAAAGGAAACGAAGGTGCCTTTTGTGATAAAACCAACAAACCGCTTTCACCATATCCCCATTCAAAAAATTCTTTACCGACCGCAAAGCTTCCCCATGACCAGTTCGCTGCAATTACCCCTTTAGTTTCACTGTACTCAAGTTTGTCGTCAGGATAATCGAGGATGTTACTACTCGATCTCCCATTAATCCCGGTTACAGGATTGAAGTGTTTGGACTTATCAATGGTTTTTCCCTCTTCAGTGTTATCTCTGAAATCAAAACTGAAGCCTATGTTGTTCGATATGTAACCGGAAGTGTAAAGCCCGTTCCAAAGGTGAGTTTTTTTCTCTTCATCCAGCGAACCGATTTCGTATCCTAAAATCAAACTGAGGTTCATCTTAAAAAGATCATCGGTATAGCTGAAAACTCTCCACCTTCCTGCAGGATCTTTACTAAATGAATTCAGATGAGTTTTACCTGTTTCATTATTAATTAATAATAATTCATGGTAATAATCTTTTTTATAAAACTGCAGGTCTTCTTTCTCAACTTCACTTAAAAGGTCGGTATGTTTTTCGGCCTCTATCAGTTTTGCAGCGATGTATTTTCTGGGTAACGGTCGCATTTCATCGTTATAATTAATTACGCCTTTAGCACTGAGCCTGTCTAAGAAATTGTATACATCTTTATAAAGAGGTTCATAAACCACCTGCGCGTATGAGATTGTCTGAAGATAGATAACGAAAGAAACAAGAAATAATATTTTGCTGATCGAATGTTTATCCAAAGCAATTTATTCCTTGATGAATTCTCTTATTTTATCTACGATGTAAGCAATCTGTTCTTTTGTAAGTTCAGGATAAATTGGTAAAGCAATTGAAGTTTCCGCCGCCTTCTCCGCAACTGGGAATTTGTCCTTTTTATAACGCAAATCAGAAAAGCATTCCTGTAAATGAAATGGAATCGGATAATAAATTTCAGTTGATATTCCGCTATCTGTTAAAAATTGTCTGAGTACATCCCTTTTTTCAACTCTTATAATGTATTGGTTATAAATATGGTAATTAGTTAAACCTTTCAAATTTTTGTACTTCGCCTCAGGAAGTAGAACAAAATTCTTACTATCGAACTCAGTTCTTCCCGGCTCTTCGGCAAGCTCTGCTTCAATAAACAATTGATTATATGTTTCAGCGTTTTTTCGTCTGCTCTCAGACCAATAATTTAGGTAAGGAAGCTTAACCCTAATTACCGCTGCCTGAAGTGCATCGAGTCTGAAGTTGCCGCCAATAACTTTGTGATGATATTTCGGTTTTCCTCCATGAACTCTTTTTATCTTAAGTGAATGAGCAAGCTTTTCATCATTCGTTACAACCAAACCGCCATCACCAAAGCATCCAAGATTCTTGCTGGGGAAAAATGAGTAACATCCGATATCGCCGATAGTCCCGGCAATCTTTCCATCTTTATATTGCGCACTGATCGCCTGGGCTCCGTCTTCAATAACATAAAGCTTATGCTTTTTGGCTAGCTTCATGATCGGTTCCATATCGGCACTTTGTCCGTAAAGATGAACGGGAATGATAGCTTTTGTTTTAGCGGTTATATTTTTTTCAATAAGAGAAGGGTCGATGTTAAAAGTAACCGGGTCGCAATCAACAAAGACGGGTTTTGCGTTCATTCTTGAAACCACACCGGCAGTTGCAAAAAAAGAATAAGTTGGTACAATTACTTCATCACCGGGCTTAAGATCGATTGCCATTAGGGCAAGCAGCAATGCATCGGTACCGGATGAAACACCTATAGCATATTTGCATCCTAAAAATTCGCAAAATTCTCCTTCCATTTTCTCAACTTCGGGGCCGAGTATAAAGTGCTGCGATTCAGCTACACGCAATACTGCTTCATCAAGTTCTTTTTTCAAAGCCTGATACTGCGGCTTCAAATCTAATAATGGAACTTTCATAACACTCCACATAATTTTTCATCGAAAATTAATGAGAATAGAAAGGAAATACTAATTAACTAAGGTTGTGTTGATTTGTAGGAAAAGTCTTTTTCTATGTCTTTGAAAAGTTTTGCAGTAAGATCTTTTTCAGATACGATCGGGTCATCAACTTTCCAATCGATATTTAGTTCGGGATCGTTAAAAAGAATAGACCGTTCATCTTTCTTGCTGTAATATTCCGTACACTTGTATGAGAAAATCGTTTCAGTAGAAAGAACCGAGAATCCGTGTGCAAAACCCGGTGGAATCCAGAGTTGTTTCTTATTTTTATCAGATAATACCGCGGAATAATATTGTCCGAAAGTAGGAGATTCAAAACGGATGTCGAGTGCAACATCAAGCACTTTGCCGTAAATTACCTGGCAGAGTTTTCCCTGCGCACTTTTTCCAACCTGGTAATGTAAGCCCCTTATCGTTCCTTTTTGTGATTTGGAAATGTTATCCTGAACAAACTCAAATTCGATTCCTAATTCTCTATAACTGTTTTTTCTATAACCTTCAAAAAAATAACCTCTGTCATCACCAAAGACATCGGGTTCAATTATCAGCAATCCTTCTATTTCTGTTTTAATTACTTTCATATCTTAATTATATAACGATGTGTGTCGATCAGGATTTGGATTCGATCAGGATTCTCTCTAAGTAACTCCTGTAAAGTGATACCGGTATTTCTTCAATTAATTTTGAAAACTGCTGCCGGCTTATAAATTTTTTATAAAAAGCTATTTCTTCGATGCACGCAACTTTTAGTCCTTGCCTGTCCTCGATAACTCCAAAAAAGTTCGAAGCCTGCAGAAGAGCTTCCGGCGTTCCGGTATCAAGCCAGGCAACGCCTCTGCCTATTTTTTCAACGTGAAGTTCTCCTGATTCAAGATAATTTCTATTTACATCTGAAATTTCCAGTTCGCCTCTTGCAGAGGGCTTTAAGTTTTTTGCGATATCAATAACCTTGTTATCAAAGATATAAAGTCCGGGTACGGCATAATGCGATTTTGGTTTCTTTGGTTTTTCTTCAATAGAAATTGCTTTACCATTATCATCAAATTCTACAATTCCATATCGTTCGGGATCAGTTACCTGGTAACCGAATATTGTTGCCCCTTTCTTTCTTTCAAGTGCATTGTAGAAAAATTTCAGATTACCATAAAAAATATTATCGCCCAGTACCAACGTTACCTGGTCATTTCCAATAAATTCTGCTCCTAAAATAAAAGCTTCTGCTATTCCATTCGGTGCGGGTTGTATTTTATAACTTATCGAAAGACCAATTTGCGAACCATCGCCGAAAAGTTTTTTATAAAGCGGTATGGTTTCCTCATTAGAAATAATAAGAATGTCCTTTATTCCGCCAAGCATAAGAATAGACAGAGGATAGTAAATAAGCGGCTTATCATAAATTAAAGTAAGCTGTTTGCTGTAAACTTTAGTAACCGGGTAAAGCCGCGATCCTGCACCACCAGCAAGTATAATTCCTTTTGCACTATTTCCATTCGATTGTGACATTACTTTACAAATATAAGAAGTTTGTGAGAGATTATTTAGAAGGTTAAACCGTGAAGTTGTATCTTATAATAGCGTTCCCCTCAAAATTAACATAGCAACCGTAAAATAAATTATTAATCCAATTACGTCTACCATTGTAGCTACCAAAGGCGCGGAAGAAGTTGCAGGATCAAGTCCAGCTTTCTTTAAAAGAATCGGAAGCATCGAGCCTGATAAGGTTCCCCACAGGACTACCCCAACAAGGGCAAGGGCAACAGTAATTGCAATTAATATCCAGTGAGTTCCGTAAACGTGAAATGCATACTCCCAAACAGCAATTCTTAGAAATCCGATTACGGCAAGAAAACCACCGAGTACAAAACCGGATATAATTTCTCTTCGCATTACAAAGTACCAATCCCTTAAGGTGATTTCACCCAGCGATAATGCTCTTATTACCAGGGTTGCGGCCTGAGAACCTGAGTTACCTCCGCTGGATATAATGAGAGGGATGAACAGTGTAAGTACGATAGCTTTACTAATTTCATTTTCGAAAAAGCCCATTGCAGTTGCTGTAAGCATTTCTCCTATAAACAATAATCCCAGCCATCCGGCACGTTTCTTAAGTAAATTGAAAACTGGAATCCTGGAATAAGATTCTTCAAGTGCTTCAACACCGCCTATTTTCTGAATATCTTCCGTTGCTTCTTCTTCTGCTACATCAAGAACATCATCAACAGTAACGATACCGATTAACACTCCGTGTGTATCAACAACCGGAAGCGCGATCCGGTCGTATTTTTTAAATACTTCAACAGCGTATTCCTGATCATCATTAACATTTAAAGCAACAAAAGTTCTATCCATCAGGTCGCTTATATGTCCTTCAGGCGAAGCGAGAATAAATTCACGAATTTTTATGTCGTCTATAAGCTTGCCTTTTTCATCGATTACGTAAACAATGTTTAGTGTTTCTTTGTCTTCAGCATTTTCGCGAATGTATTTCATAGTATCTTCAATTTTCCACTCGGGTTTTATCGCTGCATAATCAGGGGTCATCAATCTACCAACGCTGTTTTCAGGATATCCAAGCAGCGTTTGGGCAATTTTTCTTTCTTCGGTAGATAAAAGCTGTATGAGTTGTTTAGCGGCAGTGCCCGGTAATTCTTCCAGAAGGGCAGTACGATCATCAGGCGACATATCATTCAATATTGCCGCAACTTCGGTTCTTCCCATTGCTTTGAGCAATTCTTTCTGTGTATCAAGTTCGAGATGCTCAAAGGTATCAGTTGCCAGATCGCTTGATAAAATACGGAATAAGATTACCTGATCACGTGGCTCGAGATCGACAATCATCTCGGCAATATCGGCAGGGGACCAGTCGCTTACTATCTCTTTAAGGATGCTAAGCTTTTTCTCAGCAATTAGTGATTGTATTTCGGGTTGTAATAATTTGCTCAGCATTACTTTCCCTTAAGATTTAGTAAATATTTTATGGTCTACATTGGTCTGATTTAAAAAGATATTTAAAACGCTGCGAAATTTAGCCCATTAAAACTGAAAATACAATTAAACCCCAAGACATTCCCAAATTAATAAACTGCTGATTAATTATCATTAAATTTGGAAAACTAATTATAGAAAGATTCGATTTGAAACTTGTAGTTGATGAAAACATTGCATTTCCTGAAGAAGCATTCGCACAATTTGGTGAAGTAATTCTTTGCAGCGGGAGAAAAATAACAAACGAACTCCTAAAAGACGTTGATGCACTTATAGTTCGCTCAATAACCAAAGTGAATGAAAATCTGCTCAGGAATACAAAAGTAAAATTTGTTGGAACAGCAACAATAGGAACAGACCACATAGATTTAAATTATTTAAAAGAAGCAGGTATTGCTTTCGCTGATGCGCAGGGATGTAATGCGAATTCCGTTGTTGAATACGTTTTTACTGTATTAATGAAAATTGTAGTTGAGAGGAAATTATCTCTGAAGGAAATGAGCATTGGTGTTATCGGTGTAGGAAATGTAGGAAGTAAAGTTGTTAACTTTTCTGAAGCCATTGGTTTGAAAGTTTTGAAGAACGATCCGCCGAA
>JAJDNK010000003.1 GCA_022340715.1 bacterium BMS3Abin03
GCAAGTATTTGGTTTGAGGGAACTGGTATTTCTGCAATATTGCAGGATGCAGATACAGCTAATTATTACAATGTAATATTTGATGATAGTAACATTTTAAAAATTCATACAGATTCTGTTAAACGAATTTATTCTTTAGCTTCCGGTTTGCCCGAAGGAAAACATAAAATTGAATTGTTCAAACGAACTGAATGGGATAAAGGAAAAACTTACTTTTATGGTTTTGAAACTTTAGACAACACTGTAGTATTATCACCACCTCCTCCACCCAAAAGGAAAATCGAATTTTTCGGAAACTCAATTACCTGCGGCTATGCAATGGAAGATTACAGCGGAAATGATTCGTGGTTCGGTTATTTTGAAAACAACTATCTTTCCTATGCAGCAATTACAGCAAGACATTTTAATGCACAGTATTACTGCACAAGTAAAAGCGGTATCGGGGTAATGGTTAGCTGGTTTCCGCTTATAATGCCCGAAATGTATGACCGATTAGATCCTACTGATTCAACATCCAAATGGGATTTCGCAAAGTTTACTCCTGATATTGTTGTAATTAACTTATTTCAAAATGATTCGTGGATAGTAAACATGCCGGATAACGAACAATTTAAATACAGGTTCGGCACAAAAGCTCCTGATGAAAATTTCATTATAAATTCATATGAAGATTTTGTTGCAACTATCAGAGATAAATATCCTGATGCAAGTATTATCTGTGTGCTTGGTAATATGGATGCTACAAAAGAAGGTTCACCGTGGCCGGGTTATGTACAAAAAGCTGTTAACCAATTGAACGATCCTAAAATTTACACGCTCTTTTTTAAGTACAAAAATACACCCGGGCATCCGAAGGTAGATGAACAGCAGGCAATGGCAGACAGTCTTATTGAGTTTATTGAGAAGAATATTAGCTGGTAGAGAAGCGAATTAAGTAAACAGAATCATTTCTTCTTACAAGTTCCTCACAGGGAAAAGTGATTTTATCTCCTTTTGCAGCATCGTTAACTGCTTTTTCATTAAGCAATATATTTTCGAGTTTAAGATTTACAACTCCGGTTGTGGGACCACTTATCATTATCTCATCATCGATATTTAATTCCCCGGTTTCAAGTTTTATATAGACTACTTTTGATTTTTGGTAGTAATTAAGAACCTTCCCGATATATTCTTTTCTTGTTGTTGCTTTACTTCCTTCAACATCCGAATAATCTTCCGATGAAGGCTTACCAAAATAAAATCCCGTTGAGAAACCGCGGTTATAAACAGTTTCTAATTCAGTTAAGAATTCTTTTTTCTTTTCTTTGGTTAACTTTCCCTCAAAATAAAGATCAATTGCACGCCGGTATATAGAAACGGTTTTAGCAACATATTCCGGCGCTCTTTTTCTTCCTTCTATTTTAAATGAATCAATACCTGCTTCAATTAGTTGATCGATAAATTCAATTGTGCAAAGATCTTTTGGTGATAGGACATAGTCTTCCCCGACTAAAAAAGATTTATCAGTGGCATTATCATAAACCTCATATTCTCTTCTACAGGGTTGAATACATTCGCCCCGGTTTGCACTTTTATCAAACAGGTGATGGCTCATAAAACATCTGCCACTAACCGCTATACACATAGCACCATGAATAAATGCTTCAATCTCAAGATCGGTATTAGCTCTTATCTTTTTGATTTCATCAAGAGAACATTCACGTGCAAGAACGATCCTAATAGCCCCAAGTTTTTTGTAAACAGAAGCCGAAACGGAGTTCGAAACGGATCCTTGAGTTGAAATACAAAATGGAAAATTCTGTTCACTGCAAAGTTGAGCAACTGCAAGGTCCCAGCAAATTATTCTATCTACACGGGCATCCTTTGCTTTCGAAATTATTTCACGAACTTCATTTAATTCTTCTTCAAAAATGATTGAGTTAATAGTAAGATATGTTTTTACTTGTCTTTCACGGGATACTTTTACTATTTCCGGTAATTCATCAACAGTGAAATTTTTTGCTTTTGCACGCATGTTCAGCTTATCAACGCCTAAATAAACTGCATCAGCACCGGCATTAATTGCAGCGTGAAGCATTGTCCAGTCACCTGCAGGTGCCATTAATTCTGGTTTATTATCTTTATTTATTGTTTTCATAATACAAATATAAAAAAGAGTAAACGGCTAATTTTTGTAAAAACTAATCCCGGGATTTTGTTTGTAATTATTTGTTCTTTCCATAAGTTAAAGCCAATTAATGTCAATTTACATCTTTCGCAAGAGGTTATTCTATATTCAGGAGTTATATGGAGACAAGGGTAATTAAGAAATTCAAATATTATGATCTGATAATGGCTGCTTTTGTGACCGTTCTGCTTTGTTCAAACATTATCGGTGCCGAAAAGGTCGTTACGGTTGCAGGATTTTCATTCGGTGCGGGAATTTTATTCTTTCCAATCAGCTATTTCTTTAATGATATACTTACAGAAGTTTATGGTTATGCGAGATCGAGAAAAGTTGTATGGGCAGGATTCGGCGCAATGGGCTTTGCATCTTTTATGTCATGGGTAGTGGTTTCTTTACCTCCGGCACAGGGTTGGATTCATCAGAGTGCTTACGAGGTTGTATTTGGCCAAACACCGAGAATAGTTGCTGCATCATTATTAGCTTTCTTTTCAGGTGAATTTGTTAACTCTTATACCCTGGCAAAAATGAAAGTGTTTACAACCGGAAGATTTTTATGGATGAGAACCATCGGTTCAACAATTGCTGGTGAAGCTGCAGACTCATTAATCTTTTATCCCGTTGCTTTCTACGGCTTCTGGCCCAATGATCTTTTAATTACCGTGATGATTACAAACTACGTTATAAAGGTAAGCTGGGAGGTTATTGCCACACCAATTACTTACAAAGTTGTTGGTTTTCTTAAAAGAAAGGAACACGAGGATTATTATGACAAGGATACGAACTTTACCCCGTTTTCAATTGAAGTTTAAAATGTGGAGACGCATCACGTGATGCGTCCCCGTTGAGATTATGCTAAGCTTTTTCTTCCCAAACTTTTGCGATTTCAACAATTACCTTAACAGCCATTTCCATATCCTGGACTGCAACCCATTCAAGTTGCGAATGAAAGCTATGCTCACCTGCAAAAATGTTCGGTGTTGGTAATCCCATAAAAGATAATCGGCTTCCATCCGTACCGCCACGTATCGGGTGAGTAATCGGCTCAATGTCCAAGTTTTTCATAGCTTCAAACGCATATTCATAAACTTGTGGGTGTTTATCGAGTATCTCTCTCATATTCCTGTATTGTTCGATCACTTCAAAATCTAGTTTAGAACCGGGGAATTTTGCAACTGCTTTTTCTGCAAGATCTTTCAGAATGTCCTCAAGTTCTTTCAACTTTGGTGTTTCGAAATCACGAATTATAAACTTTACTACTGTTTTTTCTTCATTTCCACTCATTGTTGTGGGATGAAAATAACCTTCTCTTTTCTCGGTTGTTTCAGGAGATAATTTATCTTTTGGAAGTGAGTCGACGAATGCCGCTGCAACTTTCAGTGAGTTGATCATTATTCCTTTAGCATATCCGGGATGAATGTTCTTACCTGTGAAAGTAACGTTCACTGCATCGGCACTGAAAGTTTCAATCTCAACCTCACCCCTGCTTGAGCCATCAACCGTATAAGCGTACTTTGCATCCAATTTATTAAGATCTATTTTTTCTGTTCCTCTTCCTACCTCCTCATCCGGTGTAAAGCAAATTTTAATTGGACCATGCTTTACTTCAGGATGAGACAGAAAATAATTTACAGCGTCCATAATTTCCGCCACTCCGGCTTTGTTATCTGCACCTAAAAGAGTCGAACCGTCTGTAGTAATGATGTCAAATCCTTTCATGTTTTTCAGATCAGGATTTTCACTTTCTTTAATTACCCAGCCGCCGGTTTTTAACTTGATATCACCACCCTGGTAATTTTTGTTGATTACGGGATTAACATCTTTTCCCGTAACTGCCGGGGAAGTATCAACATGGGCAATGAAGGAAATCGGGTCAACTTTTTTTGATGTGTTAGATGGAAGAGTTGCCATTACATAACCCCATTCATCTAAGTGAGCATCATCTAATCCCATTTTCTTCAATTCTTCTGCAAGATCTTTGGAGAGAATCTTTTGTTTTTCCGTGCTCGGAAATGTTGTGGAATCCTCATCCGACTGTGTATCGTATTTGACATATTTTAAGAATCTGTCAACGCAGGTGAACTTATATTTTTCGTCGAACATTTTTACCTCAGATTTAATTCAAAATAGTTATTCAAGCTATAGATTATGGATTTCATATTCAAGAAATAGTTTATTCAACTATAACTCTCCTTTTTTATTCAGGAATAATTAATTGTTTATGTGGGTAATATTTGCTTCTCAAATAAAGTATGCTGTTGTACAATATTAATAGTTAAGTTTTTTATTGATATTCCTTTATTTTCTGCTCATTATTCAGTATATAAAAGAATATAACAATACAATAATCTGTAAGAAAAAAACATGTATGTAGCAATTATATTAATTCTCGTCGCAATTTCCGGTTTTTTTGTGATTACCGGTTTAAGAAAAAACAATAAGAAAAAAGTAGTAATTGGAATAATAGTTGGTCTATTTACTTTTGCATTATTCTGGTTCTTAGATTTCTGGGGAGAAATGCTCTGGTTTGAAACACTTGGTTATGATGACAGATTCTGGACATATATTCTGGCTCAATCGGTAGTAGGTATTATTGGAGCTTTCGTTTCAATTGCCATTGTTACTCTGCTTACTTATTCGATTCCAGAGAGTCGGAAGTATATAAAAAAGGTTACACAGGGTTTAGCTTTTATTATTGGTGGAGCCTGGGGATTATCAAGCTGGGAGATAATGTTAAAATTCTGGGTTAGAGAATCTGCCGGTATTGCAGAACCGATTTTTAACAAGGATGCGGGCTTCTATCTATTTACTCTTCCTTTTCTAGATAGGATTTATATACTGTTGATTCTTCTGACTTTCCTTTCTCTTATTGCTCTTTTGTTTGCAGTTCTTTTCAGGATCGACAGTAATTATAATTTAAGTCTCGACTTCACGGGAATTAATCTTGATAAACGTTCTAAAATTTATTCTAATATACTAATTACCGGATCTCTTATAATTTTTGTTTTAGCTTTTGATAAATACTTAAGTCGTTTCCATTTGATGTATTCGGATCGGGGTGTTGTTCGCGGACCGGGATGGACCGATGTAAATATTCTTCTTCCTGCTTATAGTATAATTATTGTTCTGATGATCGTTCTCGGTTTATTTCTTTTAATTAAACCGTTAAGAAAACTTCTTGGGAAGTTTTACAGTAAATTAAAAATAAGAAATGCTTACTCCGAACCGACTTTGCTTGTAATGGTTGCTATAACCATTCTGTTAATTTGGTTTATAGGATTAACAGTTATTCCGGGACTGTTTCAATGGCTGCGGGTTGAACCGAACGAAATAACTTTTGAAGAACCATATATTAATAATAACATCAAACTCACGAGATATGGTTTTAATCTTCAAAAGATCGAAGAAAGAGAATTCCCGGCAAAAGAACAATTTAATAAACAGATCGTACAGAGGGACAAGGCAACTTTTAATAACATAAGGCTCTGGGACTGGCGCGCTCTCGATGCCGTTTACAAACAGTTCCAGGAAATCCGTCTTTATTATGAATTTAAAGATGTTGACATTGACCGTTACAAATTCGATAACCAATACAGAGAGGTGATGGTTTCCGCAAGAGAAATGGAACCATCTAATCTTCCAAAACAAAGCCAGACTTTTGTAAATAAAAGATTCAAATACACACACGGTTACGGAATTACATTAACAACCGTGAGTGATTTTACACCTGAAGGACTTCCCAATCTTTTAATTAGGGACATTCCGCCTAAAAGCAAATATCCCGAACTCGAAGTAAAACAACCGCAGATTTATTATGGCGAGCTGACAGATTCTTATGTAATTGTTAATTCTGATGAACAGGAGTTTGATTATCCCAGCGGAGAAAACAATGTGTATATAAAGTATACGGGAAAAGGTGGTGTACAGATTTCAAATATCTGGAGGAAATTTTTATTCGGATGGAAATTTGACGGCACCAAATTCTTCTTTTCAAGTTATCCCAATTCAAAAAGCAGAATAATGTTTCATCGCCAGATTGAAGAAAGAGTAAAAACTCTTGCACCATTCTTAACTTATGATAAAGATCCTTACATAGTGCTTGGTGATGACGGCAGGTTATACTGGATAATAGATGCTTATACTACCAGCAACTATTTTCCTTACAGCGAGACATTCAATTCCACAGAAAACATCTATTATAAAGAAGGAGAACAGAACAGGAATTTAAAAACGCAAACATCACCGGAAATGAACGGTGCAAATTATGT
>JAJDNK010000015.1 GCA_022340715.1 bacterium BMS3Abin03
AGGAGGCAGAGTAATTGTCGCCAGACTTGTTTTACCTGCTTCAATATATACTCTTTGAAATCCTCTTAATGTTTTTATCGGTCCATCTGTATCGTTTATTTTGTGAACATAAACCTGAACTATTTCTGTTCCGTCTCGTTCGCCTGTGTTTGAAACAGGAATAGTAAGATCAACACTCTCATCATTTTTTATTGTGCTCTTGCTTACTCTAGCATCACCTATTGAGAAGGTTGTATAGCTTAATCCGTAACCAAAAGGGAAGAGGGGATCGGACATAAAACGATAAGTACGACCCTTCATTGAATAATCTTCGAAATCAGGTAACTGCTCTGAACTCTCATAAAAAGTGATTGGAAGTTTGCCTGAAGGATTGTAATCACCGAATAAAACGTCAGCGACTGCCTGTCCTCCCGATTCACCGCCATACCAGGCTTGAAGAATTGCATCACAGCTTTCTGTTTCAGGGGTTAAAGCAATTGCAGAGCCAGAACAGGTCACAAAAATCACTTTTTTATCAGCATCTTTCAAAACCTTCAATAAATTGCGCTGCACGGAAGGAAGTTCAATATTAGTACGATCACCACCTTTGAAACCGGGATAGGATACGGGCATTTCTTCACCTTCAAGAAGTGTGGAAAGTCCGCCGGCATAAATTACAACATCAACATCTTTAAGCTTATTTATCAATCCTGTGAAATCAACATCTACTTCTTTACCAAAATTAAATTCGATGTTTGCTTCCCAATTATTTAACTGTGCGTAACGAATTTCTATTTTATATATTTTGCCGGCTTCAACTTTAAAGGGAATCCGCGAAGGAAGTGTTCTCCAGTTATTATATCGCCTGAGCGATTTGCCATTCACAAGCAATTCGAAGTAACCGGTAGCACCGAATTTAAATACTATTTCTTCACTTATAGTTGGAATGAATTCAGTTTCATAGAGTGCAGAGAATCCTTCGAGTTTAACTCCAGAAGCAAATTCGTGCTGACCTGCGGTTGTTAATTTTATTGGGAATTCAATTTGTTTTGTAGCAACAATATCCCCCTCACGTTTGGGATTATTCCAGTATGTAGCTTTAAAACCTTTCTTACCGTCAATCGAACATTTTGAAAAATAACTTTCGGTTACTTTATCCTCGACAAGATCGCAAGCTTTGTCATAAATAATTTTATCTTCTGAAAGCTTTGTTCTTATTCCATCTAAAATTGTAATTGTACGAATAGGTTTTCCGTTATAGTTACCCCACAACATAGATTCATTATCGGCGTTGGAGCCTATAACAGCAATTTTATTAATCGATTTTGATAATGGCAGAATATTATTTTTATTTTGAAGGAGCGTCATCGTTTCACGAGCCATATCCAGAGCAAGCTTTCTATGCTCTTCATTATTAATAACCGATGCAGAAATTTTTGTCCAGGGCACAATATCATCGTTATCCATTTCACCAAGATCGAAACGCCCGACCAAAGCGTGCATTAAATGAGAATTAACATCATCAACTGTTATCAAGCCCCTTTCAACAGCTTCAGGTATTGTTCTGAATGTATGATTTTCCCATTGGCATTCCACATCGGTTCCTGCTAAAATACCTTTAGCAGTAGAGTGAACTTCGTCCGATGAAACTTTATGGCTTCTGTGAAAATCTGATATAGCACCGCAATCAGAAACGACAACATATTTAAAACCCCAGTCATCACGAAGAATCCTTTGTAATAATCTTGAATTACCGCAACAAGGTTCATCATCCAATCGCTGATATGCACACATTACCTGTCGAACATCAGCATCCAGTACTAAAGATTTAAATGCAGGAAGATATGTTTCCCACAAATCACGCGGATCAATATTATTAAGATTAAGAGTATGTCTGCTCCATTCCGGTCCTGAATGGACAGCAAAGTGTTTTGCACAAGCTAAAAGTTTTCTGTATTTAGAATCTTCTGGACCTTGTAATCCTTTTACTACTGAAATACCCATACGCGATGTTAGGTAAGGATCTTCACCATAAGTTTCCTGTCCGCGTCCCCAGCGTGGATCGCGAAAAATATTAACATTGGGAGTCCAAACAGAGAGACTTAAGAAACGCCTGTTTTCTAAACCCCGGTTTACTGCGTGTTGGTACTTGGCACGTGTTTCATCTGAAGTGGCATCGAAAATTTTATAAACAAGTTCATCATCAAATGAAGCTGCCATACCAATTGGTTCAGGGAAAACTGTAACACTATCATTATTTGCAAGTCCGTGTAAAGCTTCACTCCACCAGTTAAATATCTTTATCCCGAGGCGTGGAATTGCATCTGAAACATCACACATCAACGCTGCTTTTTCTTCCAAAGTTAAACGGGATATTAAATCTTTAGCCCGTTCTTCAGAACTTAAATCAGGATTTTGAAAAGGTAGTTGTTGCCCGAATAAATTTACAGTTAACAAAAAACTTACAACGAATAATAATTTATTTCTCATTTTTCAGAGTCCCTTAATTTTAATTTATTTTGACCAAATGATATCTTTCTAAGATCATAAACTAATTAGTAACCGGAATCGGAACTTTAGCAGGTAACGCTCCCGCGGCTTTACCGAATACAGTAAACTCAATAATTCCCAGCGGTGTAGATTTCGGATAATTAGTTATTGTTAATCTAACAAAACGACATTTCACCGGGGGAATTTCCTCAAAAATTGTGTTTCTCGAAATATTGTTCTTTGTCTGGTCAAGAGCAGTTTCATAAGTTTCTCCATCCAGCGACGTTTCTATTTTATATTGATAAATATCATCCGGAGTCTCTGATGTAGTTGTACGCTGCCAAAAGCGCCTTCGCACACCGTTGAACATTAAACGAACTCCGTCTATTATGAATAATTGAACTACATCAAAACGTGTAGCAGGGGAAAGTTCGATAGTCAAAGTCGGCATAGTATCGGTTGGTGCCGGTTCCCACATTGTACCGCTGGAGTTGTCAACAGCATAAGCTGCAAATCTTCCTGGTTGTTCGGAAGAAAATTTTGAAAGTGAGTTCATTGCTCGTACTTTATTAATTGTAATCGGGATTGATCTGCCGTTTCCTTTTGTCGGATCGCTGATTGTACCCGGCGCCCATTGCGGTGTTTCCGTAACATCAACAGTCATGTTTCCATCCTTATCAAAGATGATGCGGTCCATTCCGATTCGTCTGCCACCCGGAGGGTTGGATAATACAATAGTATAGAATTGCCATAGATTACCGTCCGGTCCCTCAACGATAGAGCCATGAGCCGGACCGGTTACGATGCCGTCAGTCTTGCGAAGGAGGGGATTATTGGGTGCATATGTAAAAGGTCCCAAAGGGGATTTAGCAGTATAGTATCCTTCAGCATAGGTTTTCCATTGAGTGCCTGAGGCTGAATATTCCAGGTAATAAGTCCCATTTACTTTTTCCAACCACGGTCCCTCAACCCACGCAACATCCGGGTACTCGTTCATCTCGCCGTAACGTTCCCAAATATGTTTACTGTTGAATCCGAAAAGATGTTTAACCTGACCGGCAAATCTTGTAAGATCATTTGGATCCAGCTCTACTCCGTATATACCGCTAACTCCGCGTCCCGGATAATATAAGTACGGTTTGTTGTCATCATCGATAAAAATATCCATATCAAATGGTCCGTTCCAACCTCCTGAAACATCAGGGGTATTTTTCCAATCTCCCAGACTTGTATACGGTCCAAGGGGATTATCAGCTTTATATAACGGTCCGTCGTTGCCGCACATATAGAAACTGCCGGTGTATTTCACAACATGCGGTGCTATAGGAACGTTATCAACTTTATGAAAAGACCAGTTGAGCATATCGTCAGAAACCCAGGCGCCTCCTCCTGTACAGAACATATAGTATTTGCCGCTTTCACGTATAACGGTTACATCGCCGGAAGCACTGCCTCCCGGTGCGGTTATCATAGGTAGGGGATTACAGTAACGTTTTGTTTTACCAATCTCAGGTTCCGGTTCATTACTTTGTTGAGCAATTGCAATTTTGGAAGTGCAAATCATTGCCAGTACAAGTAAGATATAGTTGATATTTTGCTTCATATTCTTTTCTCTCTTTAACACATAAATGATTATTTCCATTTTAATCATTCTTTTCATGCGGGATTTCATAAGGCACTAGTTGATCTTTAAACTTAATAATGAGTTCTTCCAGGGCTTTAAAATTAATTTCACCCTGTCTTAACATTCTAACTTCCCAGGTAGGAGGAATTCTCATAGCTGTAAGCTCTGCAGCTTCAAGAAGATGTGCGGCGGTTTCAGCAATATCCAATCCTTTCTTCCATTCTCTATCTGGATCGTTAAGCCATTTATCGCCCTGGTTTACAATCTTTGTTACCCAACCTTCCTGATCCGGAACAGAAGGAAGGATGTCTGCAGTACGTTTTCGGAAAAATCCCATAATTGCTGCTGCAATTGATGGATCACGAACACTACCATCCTCATAAAATACACCGTGCACTGTTCCCCATCCTTTACGAACAATCATTAGTTCCCAGATATACCATCCAACCTTTGCGTTCATATGTTCCTGAAGTGTAATATCGTAAGGATTGGCGCGGGCGATACAACCTATTTCACCGTTTATCAATGGCTTATGTACCTTCGCAGCAAATTCCTTTGCCCGATTAATATTATTCCTTATCTCTTCGCGGGTTTGCATGTAATCATGAAATTGGAGTACATCAACATAATCTGCAAGTTCAATCATACCATCGACAAAAGCCATTCCTATTGTCACCGGAGTATTAGGATCGAGCTCGTGAAAAGTTTTTGCCATGAACTTTGCATTTTCAAATTCCCTCATAACCAACTCTTTAGGAGATGTGGGCCAATCAGGTTCATTCATAACATCCCAGAACCTAAGTCCCGGTTCGTCCGATATCGCATTGATTAAGAAGAAAGCCCACTCTTTTGCCAATGCACGTTTTGTTGTATCATTCAACCAGGGACCGCTTCCCACAACAGGCATTACTCCTATACCTCTTTTATAACATTCACGAACAAAATGTTTAAGTTTTAGAGAAAGACCATCTTTATTCTCTGTGTAGGCTGCATAAGGAACAAAAACTCGCATCTGGTTTAGGCTTAAACTTTTTGCAAGATCAAGATCAAAAATTGTTGTTGCGGAATCATAATTTACCCACATATCAACATGGTGGTGAGGTGAAACTGCATTTGCGGGAGTATAATTGAAACCTCTTATAAGAGAAGGATCTCTTGGACCGGTAAAATCAAATTTTGAAGTATTCTTGTCCGAGCCTGCAAATATTGTTTGCGTGACAACGCACAAAAACAATAATGTGATTATATACTTTATCATAATCTGGAAATTCTTTCTTAATTATTTTTTCAATTCAATTGTTACAACTGACTTTGAAGGCAAATCAACTTTTAGAATATTATTCTTAATACTGAATGAAGAAAATTTCTGAATATTAACTTTTTCCGGTTGTCCAAAATCGTTATAATCATTTTCATTCGGTGCAGTAATTATTTCGCCGGAAGCATTTGATAAATCGTCGGAACCTCTTAAATCGATTTCAACATTTTTATCTTTATGCGGATCAATATTAGTAAGCGATACGTGAATTCTTCCTTCTTTATCTTTTGAAGCAGATGCGCTAACACTCGGCAAAGTCATTCCATCATATGAATAATCTTCACAGGTTACGTTAACCGGTAGAAGAGTTGCATCCTGATGTACTTTATACATTTTGAAAACATAAAAGCTCGGAGTTTTTACGATCTGACCATCTTTTGTAAGTATCATAGCTTGAAGCACATTTACAAATTGTGCTATGTTTGCCATCTTAACGCGGCGAGCATGGTTATTAAAAATGTCCAGGTAGAGCCCTGCCGTAACAGCATCACGCAAAGTATTTTGTTGATATAAAAAACCGGGATTTGTTCCAGGTTCAACAGTGAACCAATTGCCCCATTCATCTGCCATTATACCTATTCTATTCTGCGGATCATATTCGTCCATTAAAGCTATATGTTTTTCAAGACGTTCTTCCATTACCAGGGTATTCTTCATTGTGTAGAACCAATCGTTTTCATTGAATTGCGTTGCTGAAGTTTTATCGTTCCAACCATGACAGAACGTGTAATAATGAAATGAATAACCCTGAACTAGATTTCTAAATTTCTGTGTTTTCTTTAATACTGTTTCAGTCCAATCAAAATCGGGATCAGTTCCACCGCTTGCTACTTTAATCAATCCGCGCCCATGCATATAAGTTGAAAATCTTTTATATAAATCTGTGTAATAATCGGGAGTCATATTACCGCCACAGCCCCAGCTTTCATTACCTACAGCCCAGAATTTTACGTTCCAGGGTTTATCTCTCCCATTCTTCTTTCGCAATTCAGTCATAGGACTTTTAGCATCAGAGTTTACATACTCAACCCATTCCGAAGCTTCCTGAACTGTGCCGCTGCCAACGTTTACACAAATGTATGGTTCAGCTCCAATTTGTTCACAGAAATCCAGAAACTCGTGAGTGCCAAAACTGTTATCTTCAGTCACTCCTCCCCACGTAGTATTAACGATAGAAGGTCTCTGATTTTTCGGACCTATTCCATCTTTCCAGTGATAAGTATCCGCAAAACATCCGCCGGGCCAGCGCACAACAGCAGGATTAATTTCTTTGAGTGCCTCAACTACATCGTTCCTTATCCCGCGTGTATTTGGAATAGTAGAATTTTCTCCCACATAAATTCCACCGTAAATACCATGACCTAAGTGTTCGGCAAAATGCCCATAAATAAATTTGCTTATTGTTTCTCTACCAAGATCAACATTTATAATAATTCGGTTTGGGTCTTTGGGGGGATTATCCTGTGCATTTAACAAAATCGTGTTAAATACAAACAACACCAATAGTAACTTTGTAAAAAAGCGCATCTTCTTCTCCTATATTTTGAAATAAATAGAATTAACTTTTTACGAATAATTTTCTTTCTAATAATTTCTTATAGTAGCATATACACCATAAGATTGATCTTCGATATCATATAATGGTTGAAGTATATATTGTCTTCCATAAATTCTGAGCAAGTGTAGTATAATGTATAAAAAATAAAATTAGTGTAATGAGAATGAAAGTGTTTCTACTTTTCATTTTGATTATAGTTCTCCGGTTATTTTAATTGAACTGCCTGCCGGGATGTTATAGCTTTTTGTCTTTTCTCCGTAGCGAACAACGAACGGATTACCGAGCAATGACTTAATTTCACTGTGACTAAGTTTTCCATTTTCCCAACTAATATTTACTTCAAATCCTCCCCTGGCTTTTAAACCTGTAACTGATCCGGTTTTCCAACTGGGGGGTAATGCCGGTAGTAATGATATTTCACCGGCATGACTTTGTAACAAACATTCCGCAATTCCTGCAGCAAATCCGAAATTTGCATCAGACTGGTTACTACTGGTATTGTGAAGATTATTTCCGATTCCTGATCTTAACCACGGTGGTATTGGAGTCCTTGTATTAATTCCGGGGGTTTTATCTCTTGGCGTTCTCGGGAATCTTCTCTGCGCAGGCGGGCGGCTATGGAAGAAACCCCGGATAACAGTATCTGCTTTTTCGCCGTTTTCAAGTCTTGCCCAATCGCAGATATCCCAGGCGATAGTCCAACTGGTTCTTGCCTGACGGGGTTCCAACCATTTCCTGATGGCTTCAGCAATTTTCGGATTTCCTCGCAATGTAATTGAATTCCCCGGGAAGAATCCAAAGTTTGCAGACATATTATGACCTTCATCGCCTCTCTTCCAATCTTCAATCCATACTTGCAGTAAGCTGTCTTTTCCTATCTGATACAGAGGTATCTTTTTCAATGCATCGGCAAGTTCTTCACCAAACTTCTTGTCTGTATTCAATATTTTTTCAGCTTCAATACAATGCGTAAATAAATCTTTGATAATTCCGACATTCATTGTAGTGGAGGACGATAAAAACATTTCTTCTTTGTTATCATCAACAAAATATCCCTGTTCCGGCGATACTGAAAACGGTACGACCAGCCAGTGATGTTTAGGTTCAAAATCCATAATATCCATAAGGAACTGTGCAGATCCTTTCATAATTGGATAGTACTCTCTCAGAAATCCGGTATCTCCCGTATAAAGATAATGTTCCCAGATATGCCGGCACAACCAGCTTCCTCCCATTGGCCACATACCGTAACGGGCTGCATCGACAGGTGCGGTACCCCGCCATAAATCAGTGTTGTGATGTACCACCCATCCACGTGCATTGTAATATTCCCTGGCAGTTTTTGCTCCGTTCTCAGCCAAATCCTTAAGCATATCAAATAACGGCATATGACATTCCGGTAAATTGGTAACTTCAGCAGGCCAGTAGTTCATTTCAGTATTGATGTTTAAAGTATATTTACTTCCCCAGTTAGGCATCAACTCTTCATCCCATCGTGCCTGAAGATTCGCCGGTTCACTGCCTTTGCGGCTGCTCGATAACAGAAGGTAACGCCCGAATTGAAAAATTTTAGCCAATAAATCAATATCCGGCAAGCCTTTTTTAAGATCAGTAATCCTTTCATCTGTTGGCTTTTTATTCATTAATGGATCGCCAATTTTAAGCTGCACCCTGCTCATCAGGCTACTGAAATCTTTCAAATGGATATTCAGCAGCTCATTATAACTCTTACCTTTAATACCTTCCATTATTTTTTTCACACGTGCTGCAGGATCTCCGCTTATGTCGTGATAATTTACAAAGCTTGTTGCTGCAGTCAATACGAATGTTACCGAATTGGCGTTTTTAACAACAAGGCTTGAGTCGGTTGTCTTCATACTTCCTTTTTCAGGTTTCGCAACCAGGTATGTCTGAAAATTCATCCCCGGTTTATCAACCTTTGCAATCAGCCAGCTATCATTTTTAGCAACGTATTTCCAGGTCCCGTTCAAAATGAGTTTATTATTTTGAGTTATTGTTTCATCGGTAAAATGACTTTTTAATTTCGCTTCAACTGATATGCTGCCAGGTTCATTGGCTGATATTTTCATCACCAAAACGTGGTCAGGATATGACATAAATACTTCACGGGTCATTTTCACATCACCATCCGTATAACTAACCTTAACCACTCCCGTTTCCATATCCAACTCACGATAGTAATCCTTTATTGAATCATCTGATACATTGAATTTAAGGAGAAGATCAGCAAGCGGCTGATAAGCCTGTTGTGCAACAGGTTTCCCGTAGAAATGTTCGTTTACCATTTCCTCAGCTTCTTTGAATTTATCAGCAAAGACAAGCTTTTTTATCTTTTCGAAATAATTATGCGCATCCGGGTCATTGTAATCATGCGGTCTTCCGGACCAGAAAGTGGATTCGTTTAAAGCTATCCTTTCATTTTCGACTCTCCCGAATACATTGGCACCCATATAACCGTTTCCTATTAATAAACCATCCGTCCAGACATCACCGGCAGGTTTATTATACCAGATAACCATTCTTTTCTCTTCAGGAGATTTCTGACCGGAAACCAAACAGGTTGATAATGAAAACAGTAATACTGCCGATAAAATAAGTGTGAAGCCTTTAATTAAACGAGCAATCTTTTTCATAACTTCTTTGTCTTATTTGGTATACTACTCTTATAGTTTTACTATTACTTTCTTACCTTTGTATGTTATCATTTTATCAAAATTATCAACGGAATTAGTTCCAACGCCTTTGTTTTTTCCGACAGCAACTATGTTGAACCTACGTTCAATTAGCATTCCGGGGAAAGAACCTCTACGGTCATTGATAGTCAATTCTTTTTTCGCATCATCCCATCTGAAAGTTATTATAGAATAAATTCCTTTTTCATAATTATAGTTATCGTTTTCATCTTCATATAATGTGAACTCACCATCAGCACCGGGATAAATTCGGATTTCAAGATCGTCCCACTTTTTCTCTGTTGCATATTGTACTTTGGGACCGATAGGAATTATTGAACCTGCTTTTAC
>JAJDNK010000044.1 GCA_022340715.1 bacterium BMS3Abin03
GACAGGAATGATTTCCAATCCTGCATCAAATGCCTGGTAAAGATTGCTGATCGTCTGAGCTTCAACACCCTGTGCCGCATCAACTACAAGTAAAGCTCCTTCACAGGCAGCCAGTGATCGCGAAACTTCATAACTAAAATCAACGTGCCCGGGGGTATCGATCAGGTTGAGAATATATTTCTGCCCGTCTTTTGCATCGTAATGCATCTGTATTGCGTGAGACTTAATCGTAATACCACGTTCTCTTTCAAGCTCAAGATCATCAAGAACCTGCGATTTTGCCTCACGCTCCGTTACTGTTCCGGTTCTTTCCAGGAGGCAGTCCGCTATCGTGGATTTACCGTGATCTATATGCGCAATTATGCAAAAGTTTCTTATTTGTTCCATAATCAAATATTAAAAGGTGTGTAAATATAGTAATGAGGTGATTGTAATTAAAGGTAGTGTGAATATTGCTTTTTCAGTGCAGGTCGAATGTCATTCAGCAGGAATCCCGTTTATTAAACTATAACTTTTTATTAATCCGGAAGATTATTTGATAAGATTCTTTCTGAATGACATTTGAGAGTTGTTTTGGTACAGAGCCCTTAAAGAAAACTAAACCGAAATTACAACGTGTTCATCCTGTTTTCTGATCGTTTCAATTATAATTCCCTCACGTAAAGCATTTTCCGAAACGGTTATTTCATCTATATCAAAAACCTCGAACGTTTTCCTGAGTATTAACAATCCGGCAGGAATGATATCTGCTCTTTTAACTTCCATACCTTCAATTGAAAGACGATCTACGGGTGAAGGACATTTTAAAACATCTTCTGTGAGCCTGAATAATTCTTTATCAGTGAACATAAATCCGTTCAACGATTTGGCAAATTTATTATACTTCCTGAAATGAATAATACTTGCTGCAGCTATGATCGTACCTGAACTGCCAATTGCGTAATCAAACTGGTGATGCGAATGCAGATCCGACTTGGAATAGATTTTTTCCGATATAAATCTTTCACACATATCAATTCTTTCAGGAGAAAGATGATAGTCAGGAAAGAATCTTTTACTCAAACGTACAGCACCGATTTTTACACTCTCTGCAAAAACAGAAGTACCCTGATCTCCAAGTAAAAATTCAGTGCTTCCGCCACCGATATCGATACAAAGAAGTCTGCTGTTCCTTAAGTTCAATGCTTTAAGAACACCGAGATAGATAAGCTCAGCTTCCTTAACACCTTTAATTGCTTCGACAAATATCCCGGTCGCATCCAAAACTCTTGCTGTAAATTCATCCTTATTTTTTGCTTCTCTTACTGCACTGGTAGCAACTGCTCTAATCTCAGCACCGTAAAACTTTGCAATCTTATTAAAGTCGTTTAGTATATCGATGGCTTTTTCAATTTCACCTTCCGATATGTAATCCAGGTTTTTACCCTTATGATATCCCAATCGAATCACTTCTTTTTCACGATCGATAATTTTGAAAGAACCGTCCCTTTTAACCTGAACGATTATGAGATGGAAGGAATTTGTCCCCATATCAATTGCTGCAATGCAATTTTTCATTTCTGCATTTTCTCCGGAATTATTTTACGAAGTTAACAAACTTCGCCTGTTAAATTTGGTTTCTGTTAATTTTTTGTTCAAATATAAAGAATTGTAACACATCGGTCGTATCAGTAACATGCATTATGCCATCTACACCTTGATCAAAATAATTCTGATTTTGAAATAAAACTTACAATTTCGCTAACGGATTCCTCAGAAAACAGTCCCAATCTGATAACGTATGTTTTAATAATTTATCATTATCAGGAAATAATTCTGAAGTGATTTTTTAAAGAATTACTCCTCTTTCTCTATATCTTCCTGTTCATCAAAATTGATTTCCCTGAACTCTGCTTCCTGAGCATCCTTATATTTCTCATCTACAGATTTTTGTTCCTGTTTCAGATCATCAATTGTACCTCTTGATGATGACCAGTATTTCATAATCAATCTTACAAGCCTGGCAATTAGCAGGAATAACAAGAAATATAATATCAGTCTGAATACTATCATCACTCTGTTACTCTCGTTTCCGGTTTAAAATACTCTTTTACACCCCTATCCTCACGAAATATCTGTTTAAATAACTCATTAAAATCTTCATCGCTGTTAACAAAATCTATTTCTGTTGAATTGACTATCAATAATGGTGTGCTGTTGTAACGGAAAAAGAAATGATTGTATGCTTCACTCAATTCTTCAATATAACTTTTACTGATTGAGCGTTCAATTTTCCGGTTTCGTTTTTTAATATTATGCATTAACCTTTCGGTTGAGGATTGCAGGAAAACAACCAGGTCAGGTTTTCTTAAGCTCCTTGCCAATAAAGGATAAATGCTTTCGTACAGTTTTAATTCTTCACTGCTTAGATTCATGTAAGCGAAAATTCTATCCTTTTCAAAAAGATAATCTGCAACGAGATAATCTGTGAAAAGTTCTTCCTGGTTCAGCTCTTCCTGCTGCTTGAACCTGTTTATAAGGAAAAACATCTGGGTTTGAAATGCATATCTTTTCCTGTCCGAATAAAATTTTTCGAGGAAAGGATTCATATCAAATTGTTCAAGTATCAATTGTGCGTTTAATCTTTCTTTTACTTTTTTTGCAAGACTCGTTTTTCCCGCACCTATTACACCCTCGATAGTAATATATTTTACTTCGCTTATTTGTTCTTTCTGTTTCATTTCGAAAGTGCGTTGAGTGTAAATTTATTTCTGATACTGACTTCCTTAATGGTTTTAATCAGTTCGCTTATCTTTTTACCTGTAACCGGGTGAACCAGATCCGCATCAATTTCATTCAAAGGTGCTAAAACAAAATCTCTTTCCGCAATTCCTTTATGTGGTATGGTAAGATTTTCATCACTATAAATCAAATCATTATAAAATAATATATCAAGATCAATTTCTCTCGGTCCCCACTTAATCGTCTTTTCCCTCCCCAAATCTTTCTCAATACTTTTCAATAAAGAAAATAAATCAACCGGTGAATATTCCGTATTGATTTTGATCACTACATTCAGAAAATCGTCCTGATCCTTTACTCCGTATGGTTCAGTTTCATAAACAGAGGAAATCAATTCTACTTCACATAGAGGATCAATATCAATTTTCTCAATTGCGGATATTAAAAATTTTTCCCGATCTCCTTTGTTTGAGCCTAATCCTATGTAAGCAATGTTTTTAATTTTATTATCTCTTTAATAAAAAGTTGTCATTCATTAAGAAGGCTGTTCATTGATCTGTAAATTAGATAACCTTGCTATTCAAAGGATTCTTTCAGAATGACACTTTGACAACAAATTACAATTATTTTAACTCGCTTCTTTCTTTTTCCACTTCAACTTCAACACAATCTACAACTCCTCCAAGAGGAGGATTATTTTTACGAATTTTCACTACAACTTTATTGATTCGCTCAAACTTTTTCAGAAGCTCATCCGCAATTTTATTTGCTAATGCTTCTATCAGGTAATATTTTTGTTCAAGAGCAAGGTGATACATAAATGAGTAAACCTTGTGATAATCGATTGTTTTAGGGAGGCTATCATTTTCTGCTGCTTCCGTAAAATCGGTGTAAATATCAACATCTGCCTCAAATTTTCCCCCAACGCTTTGTTCTTCGGATCTTACGCCATGATAACCGTAAAATGTTGCTTTTCTGATACGAATAATGTTCTGCATAAAACTAAATTGTAAGAACTTCCTTTCTGTTTATACGCTGACAAAAATATAAAAAAAATAATAGTTAACCATCCGTTTTAACGGCTACACCTCTCCTGAGTTTCATTAAATTGCCGAAATTCGCACTTAAAAGCCCTATAAGCACCAGAAGAGAACCGATAAAATGCCTCATAGATAAATCTTCATTGTAGAAAAAATATCCGAGTATTAAAGCAACAATCGGTGTTATAAATGCAATCAAAGCTAAAATTACAATGTTGATTCTTTTAAGAAGCCAGTAATAGGAAGTAAAAGTAACTACACTTCCGAAAAAACCGAGATATAAAATTGATATTGCTGCGTTTAGTTTTAGACTGAATGTTGTTATGTTTTCAAGCATCAATCCAATTACCAGCATAGAAATTCCTGCAATCAGCATCGGTATAAAATTCATCGAAAGCGGGTTTAAATGGTGACCATACTTTTTTATTAAAACGGCAATCTCAGCCTGCATTATTCCGCTGATAACAATTGCAATCATTCCAAGAAGATAATCGGTAATATTCCCTCCAAAACTATCCGAAAAAATAGTAACTATTCCTCCGAAGCCGAGAATTACACCTATTATTTTGTAGATATCAATCGAATCTTTTGATATGCTGAAATACGAAAAGATGACAACAAAAAACGGGTACACCGCGAACAGAACTGAAGCCAGTCCTGATGGAACGAATTGTTCTGCCCAGTAAACTAAGCCAAATGGAATAACAAATGAGAAAAATCCCATAACCAGATAAAGCCTTATCGAAATTTTATCCTTTTGTAATTTGATACCGCGAAACTGCATAAGAATGAAGATAAAAATTGAAGCAACTGTAAATCTCATTCCCGCTGAATAAATTGGCGGCATCGACTCAAGTCCAATTCTTATTGCCAGCCATGTTGAACCCCAGATAAAACACAACAACGCATATACAAGAGCAATTTTTAATCCCGCTGTTTTCATTCATTCCCTTTCATAGCTATGATTCCCCAGGCTCTCCCGGAATATATCCCGTCTCTCCTGTATGAATGTAATATTGAAGAGTATTCATAAGAGCATAATCTTGAAACCTGAATATTATTTTTCCTCACACCAAAATTTAGTAAGATATCTTTATTTATCTCAGGAATGTTGAGAAAAAATTTATTATTAATTGACTTTAAATATTTTGCCTCAAACAATTCAGCAACATCCTTTCCGACTTCATAATTTTGCTGCGATATTGAAGGAGCTAAATAACAAATTAAATCGTTTGACTTAGATTCAAAATCTGCAGAAAGTTTTTCCAGCACTTTCTTTAATATCGTTTTCTCCGTTCCCCTCCAGCCGGAATGAACAGCTGCAATCAGGCTTTGTACAGGATCATAAATAAAAATACCACAGCAATCGGCAGTACTTATTGCCAGCCCAAGATTTTTCTTTTTTGTGATAATTGCATCACTTTCCCTGCAAACTCCGCTTTTCTCAACTATAGCAGCAATATCACTATGCACCTGTTTTTGATATGCAATCGAGTTATAATCAATTCCAATACTTTTTGAAAATGCTCTGCGGTTTTCATTTATAATCTCCTTTTCATCTCCAACTGAATAAGACATATTAAAAAAATATGGCTCTTTCCTGTTCATTCCGATTTTTGTACTAAAACCAAAGATAATCTCGGGAAATCGTTTAAAAATATATGGATTGATAACTAACATTTATCTTTTGTATTTAGGGTAGTGAAAAGTGCTGCCGTAGTGTTCCGTAAAAATTGAGACTGTGGGTTCTAAATGGTATTTTTGTAATTTCATACTATTGATTAAAGGGTAAATATATTGAAAATATTGATAACAAATGATGACGGGATAGATGCAGCAGGAATTGCAGCACTAAAAAAATCATTAAGTGAAATTGGTGAGGTAACTGTTATTGCTCCACGTTATGAACAAAGTGCTGTGGGACATGGAATTACAATGCAAATTCCTCTCAGGGTTCGTGAGTATTACAAGAACGGAACGTTTTTCGGATATGCCGTGGATGGAACTCCCGCCGATTGTATTAAAATAGGAATAAGAAATATTCTTAAGGAAACACCTGATCTTGTAGTTTCGGGAATAAATCACGGCTCAAACACAGCAATAAATATTATTTACTCAGGAACAGTTTCCGGTGCAAGAGAAGCATCTATCATGGATATTCCGTCAATCGCAATTTCGGTAACAAGTCATACTGCCAGAGATTTTGAGTACGCAGGTAAAATCGCTAAGCTCCTCGCAGCAAAAATTGAGAAACACGGTTTACCTTTGGGAACTTTACTCAACGTTAATGTACCTGATCTGCCGGAAGCAGAAATCTCAGGAATATTGGTAACCAAGCAGGGTAAATCGAAATGGGATGATATATACGAGAAAAGGACGGACCCTTACGGACATGATTACTACTGGCTTACAGGTGATTTAACGGATGCAGATAAAGATCTTGAATTCGATCAGGCAGCTATTAAAAAAAATTATGTTGCTGTAACTCCTATTCATTTTGATTTAACCGATTATGAAACTTATAAGGAAATGAAAAACTGGAATATCGGGAAGAAAGAATGAAAAAATTAGAAAACATTTACCAGGTAGATGCATTTACAAAAGAACCGTTCAATGGTAACTCAGCAGCCATTGTATTCGGTTATGATCTTTCAGATAAAGAGATGAGGCAAATTGCCAAAGAGATGAATCTTTCTGAAACAGCTTTTAT
>JAJDNK010000052.1 GCA_022340715.1 bacterium BMS3Abin03
GCTCGATGCAACGAAAGCCAGAAAAATTTATGAAGATATTGTAAGGAAAATTAAAGATCCCGCTTTGCTTGAATACACGGAATCAGGTTTGTTCAGAGTTCGTATCTTCCCGATTGAACCAAGAAGCACAAAAAAAGTAAGTATAAGCTATACTGAGATTCTAAACTCCGATAACGGATTGTATGAATATGTTTATCCATTGAACACTGAAAAGTTCTCCTCAAAACCATTGAAAGATGTATCTATAAAAATCGACCTCAAAACAAATAAGGAAATAAAAAATATCTACTCCCCCACTCACCCGGTTGACGTTGTAAATAAAGATAATCATAATGCAGTCATTTCATTTGAAGAAGAAAACACAAAACCGGATATCGATTTCAAGCTTTACTACAACACCGACAACGATGAAGTAGGATTGTCGCTTCTTACATATAAATCGCCTGGTGAAGACGGATACTTTTTCCTTACTGCTTCGCCTTCATTTATAATTAATGAAAATCAAATCGATCTGAAAAATATAACATTTGTCATAGATGTTTCAGGTAGTATGGCTGGCAACAAAATAAAGCAGGCAAAGAAGGCGTTACTTTATTGCATAGAAAATCTTAATCCGGGAGATGGATTTGATATTATCAGGTTCTCAACAGAAGCTTATTCTTTATTTAACAAAATTGAAAATGCAGACGAAACGAATATTAATAAAGCAGGAAAATTTATCGATAATCTGAAACCTGTTGGGGGAACAAACATTGAAGAAGCTTTAAAAATTGCATTACAGGAAAATGGAACATCCGGCAGAACTCATCTAATAGTTTTTATAACAGACGGCAAACCGACAATTGGTGAAACAAACGAAGATATTCTTTTGAAGAAGATTAAGAATTCAAACACGCGTAATAAACGTATTTTCACATTCGGGATAGGAAACGAAATCAATACACACCTTCTTGATAAAATTACAGAGCTGACAAAAGCCTACAGAACTTACATAGGCGAAAAGGAAGATATCGAAATAAAGATTTCCGGTTTTTATGATAAAGTACAATCTCCTGTTTTAACTAATCTAAATCTTTCCTTTGGAAATGGTATCAGAACATTTCAAAATTATCCTAACGATCTACCCGATTTGTTTAAAGGATCGAGCATAACGGTTTTCGGGAGATATGAAGGAAACGGAGGTTCAAAAATTATACTTGGCGGGATTGTGAAGGGTGAAAAAAAATCTTTTACACTTAATGTAAACTTTACAAAGAATAATGAAGAGTATGATTTCATTCCCCCGCTCTGGGCTTCCCGAAGAATTGGTTACCTGCTTGATCAGATTCGACTGAACGGTAAAGACAAAGAACTTGTTGATGAAATTACTCAGCTTGCAAGAAAACATGGAATTGTAACTCCATACACAAGTTACCTGATAATGGAGGATGAGGAATTTCGTATAGTACACAATAATCTCCCAAATGATTTTCAGACACTTCCGCCAGCGCCTGAATTAAAAAGACAAAATCAGAACGATTATGATGCCATGAAAGAAAAATCGGGGAACGAAAGTGTAATCGTTAGTGAAGAGTTCCAGGGACTCAACCAAGCCGGCAATCTCTCTGAAACACAACAAGGCAGCGGCAGGATGAACTATGTTGACAGTGAAGGCTTTCAAAGAAACTTAGTTCAACAGGTTAGAAATATTCAGGGTAGGGCAGTTTATCAAAGCGGAAAGTTCTGGGTGGATTCAGAATTGCAGAAACGTAAGACGAAAAATGAAAGACGAATACAATTTAATTCTGATGAATACTTTAAGCTGTTAAATGAGAAACCTGAAACTGCACGGTTTCTGGCGCTCGGACAGAATGTGCGTTTCTTTTATGATGATATTTTTTATGAGATATATGAATGATTTATGTTTTCTCATAAAGCAATGCCAGATTATTAAAATCTGGCATATATAAGGCTAACTTATTTCTTTGATTGAACAGGGGGAGAAGGTACAACCAATTTCTTTGGCGGATTATTTTTCAATTCCTCTAACAGAACTTCAACTGCTTTTTGTAGTGAAGGATCTTCTCCTTTTTCAACCAGATCTGGACGATCAGCTACTTCGATATCTGGTGAGACACCTTTATTTTCAACAGCCCAATGACCTTCGGTATCAAGAAATCTGAATGAAGGAATATTAATTGAACCGCCATCCATCAAATCAGGATTATATGAAATACCTATCAATCCGCCCCAGGTTCTCGTACCGATAATTTTTCCAAGATTTCTTTTCCTGAAATAATACGGAAACGCGTCCCCGCCAGAACTGGAATATCCATTTATCAAACAAACCTTGGGTCCGTCATTTGCAAATCCAGGAGTAGGAATCGGTTTAAGTCCTCTTCGAACCCAGTAGTTAAGAATCGGTCTGTCCAAAAGCTCGATCATTCTATCTGGAATAAAACCGCCGCCGTTATAACGGTCATCGATAATTAAAGCCTCTTTATTTGCCTGAGGATAAAAATATTTAAAGAGTTCCCTGTTCCCCTCAAAAGCAGTATTCGGAATGTGAATATATCCTATTTTTCTACCGGAAAGTTTATCGACCATTTTAATTTGTGAGTTTACCCAATCGAGATATCGAAGATTAGTTTCGCTTTTAATTGTCTTAACTCTTTCTTCATGCGCACCCTCTTTCGAAGGTTTATCATTCACTAAAAGTGTTAAAATCTGATCGGCTTTACCTTCGAGATATTTATAAAAATTTTCATTTGTCTTAACTTCATTTCCATCGACTGCAATAATAAAATCACCTTCTTTAACATTAACACCGTGTTCTGTTAAAGGAGAACGAAAATCATTATGCCAGTTTTCACCTTTAAATATTTTTGTAATCTTATAATAATCCGATTTATCAGCCACAAGTTCACAACCGAGTAATCCCCCGTCGATTCTTTTTACCCTTTTGAAATCTCCCCAGTTAACATAAACGTGACTGGAACTTATCTCTCCACCAAGCTCGCCGAAAATGAAATCGAGATCAGCACGATGGGCAACATAAGGAACAAGTTGTTCATACTTTTCTCTCATCTTCTGCCAATCGAGTCCGTGCATATCAGGATCGTAAAACCAATCGCGAAGCAAACGCCATCCATCTACAAAAATCTCTTTCCATTCCTGCTTCGGAAAAATTTTCTTATCCATTTTACTAAAGTCAAGTCTTCCGTCTGTGTTCTTACGGTTTTCCTTTACATCGACGATACCATAATCGCCGTTCTTTGCATACATTATCTTTTTCCCATCAGAAGAAACGACATAGCTTCCAACATCTTCAAGTACCGTAATTTCTTTTTCATCAACCTGGTTGAACATTTTCAGTTTTGAACCGGCATCATTACGGTAAATAAATAACACACCGTCCTCAGCAGGAAGAAGCGAAGAATAATTACCGGATTCACCCGGAAGAGCTGCAATCCTGTTTTCAAAATTTTCAAGATCGATTTTTACGACTACACCTCCCGTGTCTTCTTTCTCCTTCGCATTCTCTTCCTCTTTTAAGTTAGCCTCTTCCTGATCATTTTTCGGTTTAAATAGAGCCGAAATATCTTTGTTCAAAGGAGCAACATAAACTCGTGTAGGATTAGTGTAGATGTAATTAAACTCCCAGCTGCTGAATTGTAAATTGAAATCTCGATTCGAAAAGAAGTAAAGATATTGTCCGTCTTTACTAAAAACAGGATTGAACTCATCGGTGAGATTACTGGTTAACTGTGTCTTTTCATTTTTATCGAGCGAATAAACCCAGATGGAATTCATTTTCGATGCGCTACCTTTTGAATAAGTTAACCATTTACTATCGGGCGACCACTGGTAATCGTTTATTTCCCTGTAATCACTATGATCGACTTCGATAGTTTTACCATCATTTACATCAACATACCAGAGAATATGATTTTTATCGGAAAATGCTAACTTCTTGTTATCGGGTGACCAGATAGGAGCAAAGCGCCATATTTTTCCATCGTGAGTAACCTGTTTTTCATCACCACTGCCGTCGCTATGTTTCGTAAATAATTCATACTCTCCTGTTTTATCGCTCAGATATGCTATCCATTTCCCATCGGGTGACCACACGGGATCGATTTCACGAATACCTGGAGTTTCATTTATGTTGGTTATCTCACCATTTTCTGCAGGAACAGTAAAAACATCACCACGCGCTTCAAATAATCCACGCTTACCTGTTGGAGAAATCTCGAAACAGTTAATATTATCTTTTACATTTTTAACATAAGGAACTGTGTTTGGGAAGTCGCCATAAACTTTAATAGGAACTTTTTCGTTTGAGTTTGTTTCCGGATCATATTTATAAATGTAACCACCGTTTTGATAAACTATTTTATCATTACCTTCACTTGGCCAGAGAACATCGTAATAATCGAAGTTCGTTATTTCACTTGTTTGTTTTGAGGTCAGATCATAAGAATAGAGATTTAACGTTCCTGTTCTGTCTGATGTAAAATAAATTTTGTTTCCTACCCAAACCGGTTGATTGTCCGTTCCTTTGTAATCAGTAATTTGTTCCGCAGTGTTTTTTACGAGATCATAAATCCAAACATCCTGTGCTCTTCCTCCATAATATCTTTTCCAGGTTCGCCATTCACGGCTAATCGGAGTATAAACCATTTTAGTCCCATCGGGTGAAAGCATCCCGCCACCGCCTTCAGGAATTTGCAAAGAAACTTCCATACCTCCGTTAATAGAAACAGTAAAATACTTGCCCATTCTTTCACCCCACGGCAAACGGTTTCCACGAAAGAGAACGTTTTTCCCATCCGGTGTCCAGCCAAGTACCTGGTAATCAAAGCCACCACGCGGGGGCATAACGCCGACATCATTATAATAGGTTAACTGTATCGGAGCCCCACCATCAACACTGATTATGTAAACATTCCTGTCACCGGAATATTCACCCGAGAAGGCAATCCATTTACCATCAGGAGAAAATTTTGGAAAGAGTTCCATTCCTTCGTTAGATGTTAATTGTCTTGCGGTGCCGCCGTTCGCATCAACGATCCAGATATCACCGGCATAAACAAAGGCAATTTTATCTTTGCTGATATCAGGAAAACGAAGAAGTCTTGTTAAGTCTTCATCTTGTGCAATGAGATTGATTGAAAGAATGATTATTAATAATAAGGAGGAAAAATATTTCATTAGTTACTCCGGATTAATAAAAACTGTTTATTTTTCTAAAGTTTGTTTTCCACAAGTTTTAAAACGTCATTTAATCTCTTCTGTGCTTTTTCTTTAAGATTATTACAGGTATTTCGTATATCAAAAACAAATTTTTCATCTTTTATATCTTTGAGATTGATGAGTACATTATAAATTCCGCCGAGCACACCGGTGTAAGCACTTTGTGCACCAACACCGACGTCCGTAATTGAATTGGGATTTCCGTTCTTTGCAACTACTTCTGCAATTTCAATTGCACGATAACTATTTTGTGCTGTATTTAAAGGAACGATCACAGCTTGTTTTAATCCTGCCTGCATAGCTTCTTCGCGCGCTTTCTTTTCTTCAGTAGTTTTGTTTGGAAGTCTTCTTGCATTCATATAAGCATTGAATGCATTTGTATCTTCATCAATTGCTTTAACGAGAGCATTTTTGATTTCCTGGCATTCTTCCGCTACTTTGTTCAGGATTTCATCAAGTTCTTCACTTCCTCTTTTATTTGCAGTTAAATTACTTACCATCGAAGAAAGTGAAGCACCTAAAGCTCCGGTTAATGCTGCAATTGAACCACCGCCGGGTGCAGGTGATTCTCTCGAAACTTCATCGACAAAATCTGTTACTTTCAATTCAACCAGAGCATTATCTAAATTCTTTGGAAGACCAAGAACGCGTTCTTCAATCTTAAATTCGGAAACATCATTTAACCCAAGCGATTGAACAGCGGTATTCAAGATATCTTTTACAGGAACGCCGACCGACCTATGTTGCTGCTTTAAATAATATTTCCCCGTTTCAAGTAAAGCAGGATAGGGAACCATTCCGACAATTTCACTTCCGGTGACAACAAGTCCCCTTTCAATAGCAAGCCTTCGTGCTTCTTCAATTACATGATGCATTGAAGTGACTTTGTAGTTTGTAAGGTTGATTGAAATCTGTGTGCGGTCGTAATTAGGAACCATCCAGCCGATTGCTTTGCAGTATTTAAACTTACCTGGCTTCTTAACAGACTGTCCTTCCGGTTTTTCAGGATTAATTCCGTGTTGTTCCAGAATATCGGCAAGATCGTAATCATGATTTTTTTTGCCATGATCAATCGTTTCTTTAATTGTCTTACCAAAGAAATCACAATTTCCACAGGGATAATTTCCTTTTTCGTATTTAATTATTTCTTCACTCTTGTAATAAAAATTTCCATCGTTTTCTTTTCGGGCTGATCTTCCCTTTTCTCTAATTTCAAATGCGATATCGGTTGCGTGTTTTACTTCCCGTGTGTTGAGATCGATATTGTAGGCAATTAAAAATTCTCTTACGCCGATTACAGTTGCACCTGCTTTAGCATTAAATTTTGAAGGACCGTAGTCTGGTTTCCATTCAGATTTTTTTAATTTCTCTTCGAGTGCTTCGTATTCCCCCTGTCTTATTTTTGCAAGATTCGTTCTTTCAGGCCTGGTCGCAGATTTTTCATAAAGATAAACCGGAATTTTTAATTCTTCCCCAACTTTTTTTGCAACTTCTTTAGATAGTTCAATGCATTCTTCTGTAGTAACTCCACTTACAGGTACAAAAGGACAAACATCTGTTGCACCCATTCTCGGATGCGAGCCATTGTGTTTACTCATATCAATTAATTCCGAAGCTTTTTTAATTGCGTTGAATGATGCTTCCTTAACGGCTTCAAGAGTTCCTACAAACGTTACGACTGTACGGTTCATATCGTAACCGGGATCGACGTCGAGAAGTTTTGCACCTTCTACTTTTTCTATTTCGTCGGTTATTTGCTTTATAATTTCGGGATTTTGTCCTTCAGAAAAATTCGGGACGCATTCGATTAGTATGTCATTCATATTTTTCGTTATAACTTATTTCTAAATGATCTTAAAAATTGCATTCTAAAATTAAAGAAAAAATTTACAGGTTTAGGTATAATTATGCAAAAGATTGGAATTAAACAGATTGGTTCTAAAAACTGATTTTAATAATTCATTTTATCAACTTGTCATTCAGGATGAATCTTGTTAGTTAAAAAGGATTCTCACAGAATGACAAAGGATAGGAAATATACTTCATCAACGCCAACAAATATTTTTAAGAATTGCTTAAGCAATAGATAAAATATTCCTTTTAAAATTTCTGACAGAAATAATAATCATCAACAATCCTATACCGAGCAGAACTGCAGCACGAACCGATACATCGAGAATTGGCAAGTGCCTCCAATAAATATCATAGAAGCCCTGAATTGACCAGTAATTAACAGATAAAATTGCAATCTTCTGCATAATTGCAGGCATTATAAAAATCGGGATCATACTTCCTACGATTGCAGACATTACAAGAATTATAAGTGTTGAGTAACTTTCAACCTGTTTTCTTGATTTTGCAATTGATGCAATGAAAATTCCAAAGCCTGCACATGCAAAGGCAGTTGTTAATATCATCAGGATTAATGAAGGAACATCAATAAGAATATCCAACCCGAACACAATCCAGGTAAATATAAACATAACTGTAAGCTGTAAAACCGAGACTACAATAGTGGCAATCATTTTTCCAAACAAAATTGTGTTGGCTTGACTGGGTGAACACAATAATTTTTTCAATGTTCCTTCTTCTTTTTCATGAAGCATGCCGGCACCCATTCCAGTTACAGTAAAAAGTAACATCATTATTGCAGTTCCTGCAACAGACTGAACAAGTCCGAGATTATTGTCTTCCTGTTTGGCAAATACGGGTGTTGTTTTTAAACCCAGCGAATTATTAATAGGATTTTTATCTGAACCTTCTGACTGATCTATCTGTTCGTTCACTCTTTGATGAATACTTTCAAGCATACTTTTACTTAAATCAGGATAACTCTCATCGATCATCTTATTTATATTTTTCTTTATTGTTTTTTTACCGATCATTCCTATTAGGTTCGAATACAAAATTTGCCTGAGTATTCCGGATTCGATTTGACGTGACTGATCATAGAACAACTCCATTGCTGGTGTATTTCCGTTTTCAACCGAATCACCAAATCCTTTATAGAATACCAGTACAGCAACTCTGCTTCCTTTAACTACTTCATCTTTTGCTTCTTTAAACGGTAGTTGTTTAATGTACAATGATTTTAAAGTATCTAGGCTTGCTATTATATCTCTCGAAGTGTTTGTACTATCCATATCCGAAACAAAAATCGAAATAGGATGCGCATCATTCGAACCACCCATACCACCGAAAGCATATGCGAATAACGAGATAAGTGCAATTGGAAGAACAAGTGTTAAGACTAATGCTCTCTTATCTTTACCTATTAATTTCAAATCTTTAATTGCAATTTTAAACATATTAATCTCTCAATTTTCTTCCCGTAAGATTCAGAAAAATTGTTTCCAGATTTGCTTTCTGAATTTCAATATTACTTATTTCAAGCCCGGTTTCACTTAAACCGGAAATAATTAATTGCATATCTCTATTGCTGTTTTTTGTGGAGAACGTAATGGAATTTTCATCATTACCGATTATATTATTTAATTTTTCTTTCACTTGATTAATCTTAATATCAGAAAGGTTTGAGAATGTGAACACTATAGATTCATCCGCATTATTTGAAATTCTTAACTCATCTAAACTGCCTTCTGCAATTATTTCACCGTGATCAATTATTCCAATCCTGTCGCAAAGTCTTTCAGCTTCTTCCATATAATATGTGGTGTAAATAATAGTTATTCCTTTTTCATGTAATGCAGCTAGAACATCAAAAATTAAGTTCCTGCTTTGCGGGTCAATCCCTATTGTAGGTTCATCCATTAACAATATTTTTTGTGAATGCAATAATGCTGCAGCAATATTTATTCTTCTCTTCATTCTCCCCGAATAACTTTTTATCTTATCATACCCCCGATCTTTTAATCCAAGCAGCTTAAGAGTTTCGTCGATTCTTGTTTTCAATTCATTAGTTGAAATCTCATAAAGCCCGCATCAGAACATAAGATTTTCATAAGCTGAAAATTCATTATAAAGTGCTATCTCCTGTGGAACCACTCCATTAGATTTTTTACATTTCACTGGATCTTTTTTTAGATCAAAATGATTTATTGATACATTACCTGTATCAGGTTCCATTACAGTACTGATGATGTTTATAGTTGTAGTTTTCCCCGCACCGTTTGGTCCCAGAAGACCATAAAATTCCTTTTCCCTTATTTTCAAACTAATATTCTTTAAGGCCTGAACTGACCCAAAGCTTTTGGAGAGATTTGAAATCTCAAGAATTGTATCCATTAATAAAAACTACTTTTTATAAATGCTGAATTGATTAAAAGGTAAAGTTTAAATAGGAAATAATTTTTATTGAACATACTTTATGAAAAACAAATTTCAATCAGCAATTGTTCAACAACAAAAATTTTAATTTATCGAACAATTTATTTTGATAATAATCACTTAAATTCTTTTAAAAAGTTAATAGAACACTGAATTCCTTGCTATTGCTGGAAATAATTTATAATCTGTAAAAAATAATATCAGAATTTTTTATTATGAAAAAAATAACCTCAATTGGTGAAATTTTATTCGATGTTTACGAGGAAAGTAAAACTTTAGGGGGTGCTCCGTTCAATTTTATTTATCATATTTTAAAACTAACGGGACAAGGAAATTTTATAAGCAGGATCGGGAATGACGAATTAGGTGGAGAAATCAAGCAATTCTTTCGCAATAATAATGTTTCTGACAAATATCTGCAAATTGATGAAACACATAAAACCGGTGTGGCCAAGGCAGAACTCGATGAGAGAAAAGTGCCAACATTTACGATTGAAACAGAACGTGCCTATGATTTTATCGAAACAACAGATACACTGATTGGCTTGGTAAAAAATGATACAGATTGTTTGTATTTTGGTTCACTTGCTCAGAGAAATGAGGTTTCAAAAGGTACGATTCGAAAGTTGTTCAATCTCGCTTCGGTGAAATTCTGTGATCTGAACCTGCGCCAAAATTTCTATTCCAAAGATGTAATAGAACAATCTTTATACGCCGCTAATATTGTAAAGCTCAATTCCGATGAACTTCAAATTGTAAACAAATTTTTTAATAATAATAATTTCAGCCAAATCGATTCTATAGAATCTTTAATAAATAAGTTTTCCATCGATCTTGTTTGCGTAACAGATGGTGAGAATGGAGCTACAATTGTAAATAAAAATTATGAAAGTGATACGCGTAATATAAAAAATGAACATGTTGTAGATACAGTAGGAGCAGGTGATGCTTATGCTGCAATACTATGCATTGGTTATCTGAACAATTTAAATTTCAGAAAAATAAATAAGCTGGCAAATGAGTTTGCAGGAGAAATTGTTAAAGTAAAAGGTGCATTACCCGAAAATGATTTGGTTTACAATAAATTTAAAGAATATCTAAAAAATGAATAACAAAAATTTATACATACAATTGTATAGCATTCATGGATTGTTCCGCGGCAGTAACCTTGAGATTGGAAGAGACGCTGATACAGGTGGACAAACAAAGTATGTTTTTCAGCTTGCTTCAACCTTAAGTGAACATCCGGCGGTTGAAAAGGTTGAATTGGTAACAAGATTAATAAGAGATCGCAAGTTATCATCCGATTATTCTGTGCCTGTAGAAAAGATAAACGATAAATTTGATATAATCAGGATTGGTTGCGGCGGTGGGAGATATATTCGTAAAGAACTTTTGTGGCCTCACCTTGAAGAGTTTATTGATAAAAGTATAAAGTATCTTAAATCAAAAAGCAAACTGCCAGATTTTGTACACAGTCATTATCCCGATGCCGGTTATGTATGCAGTGAACTTAGCGGATTCTTTGGTATCCCCTTAATTCATACAGCCCATTCATTTGGAAAATCAAAATTAAAAAAATTACTTGCAAGTGGTTATAATCATGAAGAAATAGATAAAAAATATAAAATTGACCACCGTATTGATGTAGAAGAAAGTATCGCTTATGGTGCAGATTTAATTATAACAAGTACAAAGTTTGAAAAGAAAGAAGAATACAGTGATTATCCGAATATATCGGAATCAAAAATTAAAGTGATCCCGCCTGGTATAGACCTGGATAAATTTATTCCTTACACTTCAAAAAAAGCCAGGGGTGAAGAAATGAACGAGCTCATCCGTAAAATCGGAGCAGAACTCCTTAATTTTTTCGTACAAATGGATAAACCGCTTATTCTTTCATTATGTCGCCCCGATCGGAAAAAAAACATAACAGGATTGATCAGGGCATTCGGAGAAAGTAAGGAACTTCAGAAAAAAGCAAACCTTGCAATTTACGCCGGCATTCGTGAAGATATTCAATCTATGGATGATAACGAACGTGAAGTGCTTACTGAAATACTACTGTTAATGGATAAATATAATCTATACGGAAAAATGGCTATACCTAAAAGACACGATACGGAAGAAGAAGTCCCTGAACTTTACAGAATAGCTGCGGAATTGAATGGTGTGTTTACTAATGTTGCAATATCAGAAACATTCGGACTAACATTGATAGAAGCCGCTGCAAGCGGTGTACCGGTAGTTGCAACAAATCACGGTGGCCCTGAAGATATAATTGCAAATTGTAAGAACGGAATTTTAGTAGATGTTTCCGATACTAAAAACATTAGCGGAGCCATAGATAATATTTTGAGCGATAAAGACCTTTGGAAGCAATATTCGGAAAATGGTATTATTAATGTTAGGAAGTATTACACGTGGCAGGCTCACACAGAAAAATATCTTGGAGAGATCGATTCTTTGCTTGATCAGCAACCAGCTGAGAAATTAAATACATTTGCTGAAACCGGCAGAAAATTATTCAATATGGAAAAGATGATTGTATCGGATATCGATTATACACTAATCGGGAATGATGATCTGTTGAATGACTTTATAAACATACTTAATACTGTACCAAACGACATTGGATTTGCTGTGGCTACAGGCAGATCTGTAGATTCTGCTATAGATGTACTTAAAGAAAACAATGTGCCGCTTCCTGAAGTGATCATTTCATCTGTGGGTTCTGAAATTTATTATAACTATAAGGGCAAGCAAATATATTCTAAAGGCTGGGATGCACACATCTCTCACCAATGGAAAAGAGATAGAATTGTTGAACTTCTATCAGGATTTGATTTTTTACAACTTCAGGAGGAGCATTCTCAACGTAAATTTAAAATAAGTTACTATACATCAGATAATCCTGAATACATTATTGAGATTAAAAATCTTCTGATGGAGAATAAAATACAAGCTAATATAATCTTTAGTCACGGACAATATCTGGACATACTTCCATACAGGGCATCGAAGGGAAAAGCCATAAGATATCTCGCATACAGATGGAATTTATCTTATGAAAATATTCTGGTTGCCGGAGATTCAGGAAATGACCGGGAAATGCTTAAAGGCGAATTATTAGGAGTTGTTGTTGCAAATCATAGCCCGGAACTTGAAAACCTTAAAGGACAGAAAAAAATATATTTTTCTTCCCGGGAATTTGCAGGAGGATTAATTGATGGAATACAACACTATAATTTTCTAAGCAACTGAAAGGGAAAAAATGGCTTCCGGAAAAATCATTCCGCTAATTGAAGAAAACAAAAATGATTTTTTTAACTTTCTTAACAAAATAGTATCGGATGAAAATAAGCTTCATTTAAAGGGGGATCTTTTCCATTTATTAGATACATTCAAAGCAAAGGATCATAACTCTGATTATAAGGCAATAGAAACAATTATCGAACACATGACTGAATCTGTTTCTCTTGAATCCAGTGTTTATTTTGAAATCAGGGAAGTCATAGGCCGATCGGATTATTATATCTTTAACCTTGAAGAAGTCTATTACGAAAGAATCACAGCTACCGAATATCTGAAAGCAAAAGAAAAAGTTCCCGATCCAAATTATAATAATGATTTGTTGACTTTGAACTTTAAAACTTTTTATAAAAAATTCCCAAGTGTAAAAGATTACAGGAGTGTTGGAAAAGGATTTGAGTATTTAAATAAATATCTCTCAAGCAGAATGTTCAACGAACCGGAAAATCTTCGCCGGGCATTATTCGAATTTCTCTTTATGCATAAGTACAAATCTCAACAGCTGATTGTAAATGATCGTGTTAAAAACCCTGATGATCTGGTTAGTAGTATAGAAAAAGCAATGGATTTTCTGCGTAAACGAGAAAAGAATGAACCTTACAATAAATTTAAAAACAAGTTACAGGAATTTGGCTTTGAACCGGGACTCGGAAACAACGTCTCAAGAATAATTGAGAGTCTCGAGCAGCTTTACACATTATTAGAATCACCGGACCATGAAGCACTTCGCGGATTTATTTCCAGGATACCGATGATATTTAATATAGTAGCTGTTTCTGTTCACGGTTACTTTGGTCAGCAAGGCGTGTTAGGTAAGCCCGATACAGGTGGTCAGGTTGTTTATGTGCTCGACCAGGTAAAAGCATTAGAACATGAACTTATAAAATCATTGAGACAATCCGGTGTTAATGCTAGACCAAAGATATTAGTACTAACTAGATTGATCCCAAATGCGGAAGGTACTACCTGCAACAAACGACTAGAGAAAATTTTTGATACTAAAAATTCTTACATTCTTAGAATTCCCTTCCGGGATGATAATAAAAATGTTACAGATAACTGGATTTCCAGGTTTGAAATCTGGCCATATTTGGAAGATTTTGCAGAAGATGCTTATACTGAACTCTTAGCCGAATTTGGAGCCAGACCTGATTTTATAATGGGAAACTACTCGGATGGAAATATAGTTGCTTCACTCCTAACGAAAAAATTCGGTGTTACCCAATGCAATATTGCTCACGCACTCGAAAAGTGTAAATATCTATACAGCGATCTTTACTGGAATAGAATGGAAGATGAATATCATTTTTCAATTCAATTTACAGCCGATCTGCTTGCTATGAATTCTGCACACTTTTTACTCACATCATCCTACCAGGAAATTGCAGGTACAACAGATAGTATCGGACAATATGAATCTTATTTAAATTTTACAATGCCGGGATTATATCGTGTTAATGGAGGTATTAATCTCTTTCATCCTAAGTTTAACATTGTTCCACCCGGCGTTAATGCAAAAATCTTTTTCCCTTATAAAAATGAAGAGGACAGGTTAAAGGATATAGGGAAAGAACTGGAAAAACTATTATTCGGTAACTCCGAAGATCCGGAAGTTGTTGGACAGTTAGCAGATGATTCACGAATGCCACTTTTCAGTATGGCTCGTCTGGATAGTAATAAAAATCTTACTGCACTTGTTAAATGGTTCGGTGAAAATGAGAGAATGCAGGAACTTGGAAACCTTATAATTGTTGCCGGAAAAGTTGATGCTAATCAAAGTTCCGATATTGAAGAGAAAGAACAGATACATCTTATGCATCATTTAATCGAAAAGTATAATCTTCATGATAAAATGAGATGGATAGGAAAATTATTCAGAAAAGATCAAACGGGAGAAGTTTACAGAATAATTGCGGATCGGAGAGGGATATTCGTACAACCAGGTTTATTTGAAGGTTTCGGACTTACAATTCTCGAAGCAATGCTTTCAGGACTCCCGGTATTCGCAACTTTATATGGAGGTCCTAGAGAAATTATTCAGGATGAGATCTCCGGATTTCACATCGATCCAATCAATGAAAAAACAAGTGCAAAGAAAATTCTTTCCTTCATGGAAAGATGCCAGAATGATCCTGAATACTGGGATAAAATTTCCGAAAAAGCAATAGATCGGGTCAATTCTACTTTTAATTGGGAATTGCATGCTGAAAAGCTACTTTCTTTATCGAAAATTTATGGCTTCTGGAAATACACTACTAACATTGAGATGAAAGAAATGAATGCATACCTTGATGTATTATTCCATCTTTTGTTTAAACCGAGGGCAAATCAAATACGTGAACTACACAGAACGAGGTAGAATATTTCATTGACAAATGTTTGCATTCATTAAATTTTCCTTGGGATAAATAGATTTCATGTATGAATTTTTAGCAGGTAAAAAGGTTTTCTAAAAAAAGAATTCTAGAAATTGTTACTGGAAGTGAATTGTAGAGGTCGGTTAGCTAAAGCTCTTTAAAGCGTCCTCTCTTGTTTTATGCATATCAAATAATTCGTGGGTCTTTGTAACATCAAATATATCTTCTTTTGGATTGGTAGGTTCAACAATTTTCATTTTACCGCCTTTTTCATTCAGTTTTTGTAATGTCATCATAATAGCACCCAGAAACGTTGAATCGATATGCTCACACTTACTCAAGTCTATAATCATTTTCAAATGATCTTGATTAATTTCCTCATCAATCAGTGTTCTGAATTTTTTTGTATCGAGCAACGTGGAATGCGATAATTCAACGGAAAGCACAACAATATCTTCCAGATTTATTTTTTCGATACCGTGCATGTAAAATTTCAAATAATCTTCTAATTACTTGAGTAAACTTAATCCGCTATTTCAATAATAGCAACCGTTTATCTCAAATAATTAAGATTATTATTTTGTTAAATGATAACTAAGATTAATTGCTGTCTTGTTTTAACTGTATGTACTTTATAAATTAAACTCAAATTTTCGCATTTTTCTCAAAATGTAAAAATATCAAATTTTGTATTAAACCTTCATTAAAAAAGAGATTGTGTTAATTCAATGAATGCGGTTCACTATTGTGAACAGATTTGAAAAATCAATTGGTTACGGTTTTTAATAAAAGACTTTAACATTTTTTTGGTTTTCAGATCCAATTCATAAATTTGCACAAATATTCTTATTCAGAAGATTTATAAAATTGTAAAAATTTTCCCCGGAGGAAGACCAAATGAAAAAAATTTCTACTTTTTTTGTAATAATCCTTTCTTTTGTTTTTATAGTTTCATTGCATCCACAGGAATTATCCAGCTTCCAATACAAATCTCCTCTCCCAAATTCGAAGCTGTTATCGAGGGAAACAAATATTATTTTTTCCAGTGCTGACTTTATTAACAAGTCGAGTTTGGCAGATAAAAATTTAATCAAGGTTGTTGGTTCTAAAAGCGGCGTTCACACTGGTGAATTGATTCTAAGTGATGATAATAAAACTGTTATATTCAATCCTGATCAACCTTTCGCAGCAGGTGAAACGGTAAGAGTTATATTACAATCAGGTATTAAAACTCTAAGTGGTAAAGGAATGAAACCTGAATCTTATAATTTTAGTATTACACCACTTGAAAAACCTATTAAACTTGATCCAGTACAAAGACTTGATGCCGGAATTTCCTTAGAAAAATTAAGATTAAGATCTTCCAATACTGGGATCAACAAAACCTTACTTGATAGCGTTCCATCTGATTTTCCTGTAGTAACAGTAGGAACATTAGATAATCCTTCCCAAGGAAATATTTTTCTAACAAATTTTGGTGGGAGTAATACGATAGGTTTTTATATATCGATGGTTGATAATAATGGTAATCTAGTTAAATATAAGAAAATTGAACCATACCCAGCATTTGACTTTAAAGTTCAACCTAACGGGCTACTGAGTTATGCTGATGTTTATGAATTCTTCGGTGGGCATGGTTCCTGCCAATATAAAATAATGGATACTTCATTCGCGGTTGTAGACTCATTTCAATGCGGTAATGGATATGAAGCTGAATTGCATGGTTTCCAACTTTTACCAAACGGACATGGATTATTGTTTGCATATGACCCACAACCATACGACTTGAGTAAAATTGTTCCCGGTGGTAATCCGAATGCAATAGTAACTGGGGGGATCATACAGGAGATTGATGCAAATAAGAATGTTGTTTTTCAATGGAGAACCTGGGATTATATTCCCATATCAGATAGCTATGCCGATCTGACCCGTAACTCTATTGATTATGTTCATATTAACGCTATTGAAGGCGATGACGATGGTAACATTATGTTCATTGGAAGGACTATTTCGGCAGTAATAAAGATCAACCGTTCTACAGGTGATATCATTTGGCACCTTGGTGGTAAACAAAATGAATTCACCTTTATTAATGAACATCCGGAAAACGCTCCAGAATATTTTGTGGGACCTCACGACATCAGACGTATAGCAAATGGTGATATTACTCTTTTTGATAATGGAGATAGACATGATCCACCATATTCTCGTGCCGTCGAATATAAGCTAGATGAACAAGCCAAAACAGCTACACTTGTTTGGGAATTCAGACACGATCCTGATATATATACTTTTGCAATGGGTTCAGTACAAAGATTATCTAATGGAAGCACATTTATCGGTTGGGGAAGCGCAAGCGCAGGTGGTGGACCTGTTTTAACAGAAGTACGTCCTGATAATACAATTGCACTTGAACTTTTTTACCCGTCGGGAGTTATGTCATACAGAGCTTTCAAATTCCCTTGGGCAAGTGGTTTACCATCTGCAACCGTAATAACTAATGAAATCTTAGAAGGCAATACGTATACATTCAATGATTCTAACGATACTACAGGTACAACTATCAAATTTAACTACCTTAAAACAATTCTTTATAACTCTGTTAGAGTTAGGCGATATGAATATGCCCCCGTTAATCCATTATTTGATGAAAGAACCCCTTTAGTTTATCCGGTAAAAATTACCGTCGAACCTTTCGGAATTGATTCATTAAATATTGATATTACGTTTGATATTGATCAGATACCACAGATTAAGGATCCAGCAAATGCAATTGTTTACTTTAGATCAAACATCGGTTCAGGGGTTTTCAAGCCATTATCGACAGCTTATCTACCCGGTACAAATGAACTTAAAGTATCCGGATTGGGTGGAACCAATAGAATTGGTGAATTTATTTTTGCTTATCCGGATGTTCCTGTTGTTCAGACTATTCCCGGACTTGTTTCTCCTTCGAACGGTCAGTTTGTTAACCAGGATTCTCCTGTTGATTTAACTTGGTCGCCGACCGGTTTTGCAGATAAGTTTTATTTACAGGTTTCAACGGACCAAAATTTTACCAGTACCGTTGTTGATGACACCAATTTAACATCACTTACATATACACTAAATTCTCTACAACAGGATCAGGATTACTTTTGGCATGTGAAATCTAAAAATGCTGCTGGCTGGGGAGATTGGTCAGATACCTGGCAATTCAAATCCACTCCAGCGTTTATAGATTTGACATTTCCTGATGGTGGAGAAACATGGGATACAGATACTGCCCTGGTCATATACTGGGATCTTAATGTGCTGGACACTGTAAATATTGAGCTTTACAAAAATGAAATTTTCTACAAAACAATTGTTGATAGTTTTTATTCTGAAACTGGTGGGTACAGTTGGGAATTACCCGATAGTCTTCAAAGTGGCTCGGATTATAAAATAAAGATTTCCTCCATTGACGGTTCTCTGGAAGATATGAGCGAAAGCAATTTTACTATTATATACACTACTTCAGATGTAAAACGAATTAATGGATTAGTAACCGACTTCAAGCTGAAACAAAATTATCCGAATCCGTTCAATCCGTCTACTAATATCCAATTTAATATCCCGAACCGCGAATTTGTTTTATTAAAGATTTATGATGTTCTTGGAAATGAAATCATGACATTGATAAATGAAGAAAAGCTTGCCGGGGGATATAATGTAGAATTTGATGCTAGTAATCTGCCAAGTGGAGTATATTTTTATACTTTAACAGCAGGTTCGTTTAATCAAACTAGAAAGATGTTGCTGCTGAAATAAGATTAAATTAAAAACAGGTGTTAATAGTTTTTTTAGTTGTTTTCTAATTAAAATAGGATTGAATGCTGAAGTATCAGACCAAGATTTTTTACATCCAGATTAGTTTCCTATTAGTTATGTGCCCTGTAAAATTATTCAGGGCACAATCTTTATCTAAATCTCTCTTTAACATTCCTGAAATTGAAATACTTGTTAACAATAATCCTTCCGATGATTATCTTTTCCTGGGATTGACTGCTGGTGGTGCCGGTCACTTACTAATTTTAGATAATGATGCTACGCCGGTCTTTTATAAAATTATTGATGGTACAATCTTTAATTTTTTGTGGCAGGAAAACGGGGAATTAACTTACAACATATATCCCGATTCAGCTTACGGACTTGATAGTTCGGGAACGCTCGTAAACAGATTTTACACACCTGAGCCTTATGACTACGATTTCCATGAGCTTACTGTTTTAGAAGACTGTACATATTATGTTCTGGGTGACGAAAATATATCCGTTGATTTAAGTGAAATTGTTCCCGGGGGAAATCCTAAAGCAGTTCTGATTACACAAAATATTTATCAAATGGATAGTAATGATAATGAAATCTGGAGCTGGCGATCAATTGAGCATTATGATATAACTGATGTAGACGATGATGTAAGCTTATTACAAATTTACATTGATTGGTCGCATTGCAATTCAATTAAGGTTGATTACGATGGTAACATTCTACTATCTACAAGAAATTTCGATGAAGTAACAAAGGTAAACAGGCAAACCGGTGATATAATCTGGCGACTTGGTGGAGAAAAAAATCAGTTTAAATTTATCAATGACACAAGAAGATTTGCACGTCAGCACGATGTTAAAAAAAATGCTGAGGGCAATCTTATTTTATTTGATAACGGTGTACGTCTGGATCCTCAATATTCCAGTCTTGTTGAATATGCATTGAATGAAGATTCACTTACAGCAAAGTTAGTAAGAAGGTTTTCAATAGGTGATACTCTTTGGTCGCGTATAAGAGGTGGAGTTCAGGGATTATCGAATGGCGATCACTTGATTGACTGGGGAGAAAGAAACGACCCGGCAGTTACTGAAATTAATAAAAATAACGAAATAGTATATGAGATTCGATTTCCAAATGGTGGTCACCGTTACCGTTCATTCAGATTCCCGTGGAAAACAAATTATTTTTATATAAATACTGATTCATTGAATTTCGGTACTCTATCTCTTGGAGATTCATCTTATAAAAAATTATGGGTTAAAAATACAAGGGAAGATATCGCTACAATAAATGAATTCTATCTTAAAGATCAGGCGTTTACAGTTTCAAATGAATTACCGATACGAATCCCTAAAAACGACTCGGTAAAATTAGTTGTAAAGTTTAAGCCGAGCGACGCCGGTTACTATCATAATAAGTTGAATATCAGATATGTAAAAGATTCTCTTCTGCTCGGTCTACAAGTTGATTTATATGGAACAGCTAATAAAATTGTAAATGTTGATAATTTTAATACAATTAATGAATTTTCACTTTCTCAGAACTATCCAAATCCTTTTAATCCGTCTACTTTTATTGAATACAGAATAAAAGATCGGGAATTTGTTTCATTAAAAATTTATAACGTACTGGGAAAAGAAGTTGCAACATTAGTTGATGAGGAAAAGCAAGCCGGAAGTTACAAAGTTGAATTTAATAGTAATTCTAACCTGCTACCAAGCAAATCCGGCAGTCTGCCCAGTGGCATTTATTTCTACAGATTGAAAGCGGGCAGTTTTATTTCAGTAAAGAAAATGCTATTGCTGAAATAAATTATTTTTACTTATTGATCATATTAAAATGAGAATTAGCAAATTAAGATTTGTTTATCTGTTAATATATATAATCATTCAAACTACTTTATTATTGTATCCGCAGGAACTAAATGCAGTATTAACAATAAATAAAAATCCATCTAAAGATTATCTTTTTTTAGGATTAACGACAGGGGAATTTAATGGTAGTTTATGGATAGTTGATAACGATCTTACCCCAGTATTTTACAAAAAAATTAAAGGTTTTATATACAACTTTACTTATCAACCAAACGGAGAACTTACATATTTTAACATAACTACCGATTCAGAGAATGGCTATGGAATGGATAGTTCGGGCACACTTATCAATCAATTTATTACACCCGAAGGTTATCCATTGGATGTGCATGAACTACAGGTTCTTAATGATGGTTCCTATTACATTTTAAGCAGAGAAATTATAACTATAGATATGAGTCAATATGTTGCAAACGGTGAAACCAACGCAATTCTTAATTCGAATACAATCCATTACATGGATTCAAAAGACAAAGAAATATGGAGATGGAGTGCATTCGATCATTATAATATTCTAGACGTGGATGATTATATTGATTTGACCCAACCACAAATTGACTGGACACATTGTAATGCTATTGAAGTTGATACCGATGGAAATATACTCCTTTCCACAAGAAATTTTGATGAGGTCACAAAGATTGATCGTAAAACAGGTGCAATCATCTGGCGATTAGGTGGCAAAAAAAATCAATTCCGATTTATTAATGACACACTAATATTTATGCGTCAGCATGATGTTCGGAGACGTTCCAACGGGAATCTAATGATGTTTGATAACGGCCATTATCGGCTCCCAAGATTTTCAAGCTATGTTGAATATAAATTAAATGAAGATAGTCTGACTGCAACACTAGTAAGGAGATACTCTAGAAACGAATCGGTATATTCAGATTCACGTGGAGGTGTGGAAGAACTGCCAAACGGAAATACATTAATAAGTTGGGGCTTAAGCGAAGATCCATCTGTTACCGAGTTTGGTGCCGATGATTCAATCGAATTTGAGATAAACTTTACTACATTAACTCATCAATACAGAGCATACCGTTTCCCCTGGGAAACAAATTATTTTTTTGTGAATACAGATTCTTTGAATTTCGGATCAATATCGTTAGGAGATTCGTTATTCCAGAATATCTGGGTTAAAAATATCCGATACGATTCTATTACAATTAATGAATTTTATTTTAAGGATTCTGCTTTTTCTGTAACTAACGAACTGCCTATTGCTATCACAAGAAATGATTCGGTAAAATTAGTAGTAAAATACAAGCCTTACAGAAGTGGAATTTTTCATGATAAATTAAATATAAGATATGTAAATCGAACTCTTCTTCTCGCAAAACAAGTTGAACTTTATGCTTCAAGCAATAAGGTAACCACAAACATCCAAAAGCAAGAAGGAAATAAAGGATACTTCCTTTCACAGAATTATCCTAATCCATTCAATCCGATTACGAAAATAAAATACACAATTCCATCCAGTTCAGATAGGATGAAGTTTGTATTGTTAAAGATTTACGATATCCTTGGGAATGAAGTCGCAACTCTTGTTAATGAAAAAAAACCTCCCGGTAGTTACGAGGCGTCGTTTAATACTGAAACTATAGGGAAAGTTATACTTACTAGCGGGATTTACTTCTATAAACTAACTGTTGGAGACTATTCCTCAACAAAAAAAATGATTCTTATCAAATAGTCACTATAATATGAGAATTCATTATCTGAAAATTATTTCCCTAACTGCTTATATAGTCATTCAATCGGGCTTAGTGGTTTATACTCAGAGTGTAGATGCTATAGTTACTGTAAACAAAAAGCCCTCTAAGAACTATCTTTTTTTAGGATTATCCTCAAATAGTGTCGGTCATCTTTGGATAGTTGATAACAGTCTTACGCCAGTGTTTTATAGAGAGGTTAACGGAACTGTATTTGATTTTAAATATCAACCTGATAGTGAATTAACTTATAATATCTATTCTGTCTATAGCTATGGAATGGATAATTCCGGTACTCCAAACAATCAATTCTTTACTCCTGATAGTTTCGCCCTGGATGTTCATGACCTCCAGGTTCTCAAAGATGGTTCATATTATATTCTTGGAAGAGAACACCTAACAATTGATATGAGTCAGTATGTTGAAGGTGGAGATAAATCAGCATTGCTTGTAGCACACACAATTCATCACATGGATGCAAATGATAAAGAAATATGGAGATGGCGTTCATTCGATCATTACGATATCTTTGATGTGGACGACCATATAGATTTAAAACAACATCAAATTGACTGGACACATTGCAATTCATTAGAAATTGACAGTGATGGCAACTTACTTTTATCTACGAGAAATTTTGATGAAATTACAAAAATAGATTCTCAAACCGGTGATATTATTTGGCGTCTTGGGGGTAAAAAGAATCAATTTAGGTTTATTAACGATACGATAGGTTTCAGTCGGCAGCATGATGTTCGTAAACGTTCAAATGGAAATTTAATGATGTTTGATAATGGACATTTCCAGTCTCCTCAGTTTTCCAGCTACGTTGAATATAAATTAAACGAAGACAGTTTAACTGCTACACTTATCAGGAGATTTTCAAGAGAAGAGTCTGTTTACTCGGAATCCCGTGGCGGTATTCAGGAATTACCAGATGGAAATACATTAATCAGCTGGGGTGAAAATCAGGATCCTTGTGTTACAGAATTCAATGATAAAGGTTCAATTGAATATGAAATAAAGTTTACTACACTAACCCATCAATACCGCGCGTACCGTTTTCCCTGGAAAACGAATTATTTTTATGTAAATACCGATTCTCTGAATTTCGGGACAGTTTCTTTGGGAGACTCGTCATTCCAAAAAATCTGGATTAAGAATACCCAACATGATTCTGCTATTATAAACGAGTTTTATTTTAAAGATTCAACTTTTTCTGTAACTAATGAACTACCAATTAATATTCAGAAAAATGATTCGGTAAAATTAGTAGTAAAATATAAACCTTATAGAAGTGGATACTTTCACGATAAGTTAAACATAAGATACGTAAATGATACACTTCTTCTCGGTAAACAGGTCGATCTTTATGGTACCAGTAATGGAATAATATCCAATGTACAAAATCAAAAGGGGAAAAAGGGATACTCCCTTTTACAGAATTACCCAAATCCTTTTAATCCAACTACAGATATCAGATACAGAATTTCGAAAAGCAATTTTGTTTCCTTAAAAGTTTATAATGCCTTAGGAAAAGAAGTTGCAATACTGGTTAATGGGAAAAAAGCTCCGGGTAATTATAAAGTAGAATTTGATGGGACGAATCTCCCAAGTGGTATTTACTTTTACAGGCTTCGGGCTGGAAAATTTGTGACAACTGAAAAAATGGTTCTACTTAAATAAGCATAATTCTTAATTGAAAAGTGCGGCTCCTTTGATAAGCCTGGATTTTATAAGTCCGTAAAAAGAGAACTCACCACTGTATTTCCATCCGAGATGAGAACCACAGCGAGAACACATTGCATATGACCAGAAATGTCCGGGAAACCATGTAAATTTTATTGTTGGTACTCCGGCGTCCAGGCATCCATCGGCAGAATTAAAAGTTATTATATCAAAAACAAATCCGTCAGGATTGATAAATTGAAATTCACTCTGATCATTGTATAAAAATCTCGCCTTATCTGTTGTTATTTTTTTATTACATATCAGGCATAACCAATCATCAGATTGAAGCTCTGTTTTGGTGTCAACTTCCGGCTTCAACTCAGTAATCAAATCACTAAGCTGTTTTTGATCTTCTTCTGTTATGACATCAATATTCATATCTTTCATTATAATAATTATTTATTCTTTTTTATTTACGCCTTAATACAATTAATGTAAAGTCATCTCTGTATAGCTTTGAGCGCGAAAAGTTTTTTGTAGATTCTACGATATTATCGATTATCGCACAGGCAGACATATTTTTCGATTTTAATATCACTTCTTTAAGTCTTTCAAATCCGAACTCCATTAGATCTCTGTTAAATATTTCAGTAACTCCATCTGTATAAAAAATAATTTGGTCACCCGGGAATAATTCTATTGAAGAGGATATATATTGAGCATTCTTTATAATATTAAGCGAGGGTCCGCCAGATTCAAGGAATTCAAGTTTTCCAGATGATCTTAATAAAATCGGTGGATTGTGTCCACAGTTAGTATAAAATAAATTATGATTTTTAATATTTAATTTCCCGTAAAAAGCAGTTATAAAATCTCGTTTTCTGCTTACTTCAGGTATCTGCTCGTTTAGTAAATTCATTATTTCTGCAGGCTGATCATTCATCTTTAACTGGTTACGAAGCATAGCTCGGAAAGCTGCCATTATCAGGGCTGCCGGAACTCCATCTCCGGATACATCTGCAATAACGATTGCCAGATTATTTTCATCCAATGGGATATAATCATAATAATCACCTCCGATTTCATAAGTCGGGATACATACACCTGCCAGATCATAACCTTCTACTTCAGGTGATTGCGCTGGAAGAAGACCGGATTGAACTTCCTTGGCTATCTGTAATTGCTCCTCCAGTTTTTTGTTTTCAAGAATCTGATGGTGCAGAATTGCCTTCTCAAGCGAGATTGCAGCAGCATCGGCAAAGAACTGCAGAATCTCAAGATGATGAGTATCGAATGCAGAAAGTTTATCGGACTCAACATCGAGCGCGCCTATCGTTTCACCATTTTTAATAACCGGCACGGCTATCTCGGAAAGGGTTTCTTTCCTGCCTACGACATAACGTTTATCTTTTCTAACATCCTCTGCTATTACGCTTCTTTTTGTATTAATTACATATCCAACAATTCCTTTTCCCTCTCGTAACATTGCATCCAATTCTAAAGGATGATCTTCATATCCGCGTTTTGCAATTCCACCGATTTTCTGTCCGGGGAAGTAGAAATCAGGATGTTCGATATGCTCGCTTAAAACAAAAATACCTGCAGCATCATAATCTAAAACTGTTTTTAATGCATCCAGTAAAAGATTAAGAATAACGTTCAGATCAAGTGTATCTTTTATCTTGAAAGATATATCTCTTAATAGTTGGTATTTATCTTCTGCAGAAAGCTCTTTTCCTTTGTGCATTTAATAAGATATTATTGGAACTGTTAAATTTAAAGTTAGGCGAGTATGATTTCACATGCAATTACTAAAATAAGATGTAAAAATGATAATGACGAGAAAGCTAAACTAACAGTTAATTCTAGAATATACCTTCAAATCCTACATCGGGAGAGATTATTGCCGTTATTTTTTCTGGTTCTAGTAATCCAAGTGATTAGACTATTTTTCCATCTGAGAAAGATATGTCAATATTGGGTTCAACATTTAATTTTTTTAGCGTTAAAATTCATTGGAAATTGTAGTTTCAATTTAATCGGTATAGTTAAATTAAGACACACGATTAAATAACGATGAATTTCTTTCATACAAGATCATCTCTTCTTCGGAATTAACTGTATTATCCATAACCTGGTAACTATCTGAACTATCAAAATCGACATAATTAATTATGGAATACAAAGGAGATATAGTATAATAACCTATTTCATCTTTAGTAAAGTACTTTGGAAATTCATTTTCCATTTCAGAAACAGACGTTATATTTTTTAATCTTTCTACTATTACAGACTTTTCATCGTTTAATAATGTACCATTTATTTCTGTATCTATAAAGATCTCTATTGCAAGATCCAGAACATCTACCTGTGAAGGAATTTCACTCAACATTTCCCGGATGATTTGTAAATGCGGACTGATTTTCTCAGCGAGATAGACCAGTTCCCCGAATGAGATCTTTGCATTATTAATATTTTCAATAAATTTTCTGATATTTCCTCTTATTAATGAGGGGTAATAGTAATCAAGCAATTCAATAATATTGTCCTCTGTAAGATTGCCGGTAAGTCCGAATGGTTTATAATTGTTCTCTCCATCTGTATTGAAACATACACTATTTAATCTGTCCAATTTTACTCCTTGTTAATGTTTTCTAAACTGTTTAATCATCAGAAAAGTAACCAGTTAATGATTTATGAATTGCAAACTCTTTTCTTCCGATTTAATTATGCTTTTATAACTTCTTAATCCCTGTAATTCCGGTAATCGATTGAGTATGTTAAATGCTTCAGAAATAGCCTTTTCTGTAGTGGAATTTCTTATAATAAAAGGTCTTTCGTGTGCTGGTGATGGAGCATCGACGGTTAATGGAACAATCTTTACTATCTTATCCCCTTTACCTACCACCTGGTTAACAAATATTGATACCAAATAAGTATAAAGTGTGTTGGGTATTCCGTGCGAGTTAAATCTTTCTACCCAGAATGTGATTGTAGCTAATGACATATTCTCCCATCATTGAAATATTATATTTCGAAATAAAGTTGATAAGCCAAATAAATGATATGACACTATTCGACTCAAGCACCATTAATTAATAATGAAACTCATGGGCAATTTTCATACCCTGCTTTTCAATGATAATTATCGCAAAATTAAATCCGGCGAATAAGCCGATGTCAATAGTATCGCCCCAATTGTCATTAGACGTTATTCATGTAAACTCAAATCATTTTAATAAATTAATTTGTCCAGTTGACTTTTTGCAAATACATTCTATACGGATCTCGTAAATATTAAATTACTTCGAACAATTATTAAACCTCTTAAATAGTTAAGTCGCCGATTATAATTATTAAAATTTTCTGTATTGAAAGAAATGTACTTTTAAATAATTAAATATTTATTCAATCTCCGGACCTGGCCATTAACATTTGACTGTTCAAATTTGCAAATAAACTGAATCTCTAAAATAAAGGGTGAAAAAATGTTAAAATCAACTCTTATCCTGTTCATAGTTATTCTTTCAGGTATCTCATCAATTTTTCCTGTCGGTGATTCCACTTCAAATTATGTATTGTATAAAATAGATTTAACAAAAGCCAATGATGATTTATTTTACGTTACAGTTTATCCCGATGAACTTGGTAATGAAAATCAGTATTTCAACTTTGTAGCTTTCGCTCCCGGCGTTCACCAGGTTCTTGATTACGGTCGCTTCGTAAAATCATTTACAGCTTACGATGAAAACAACCGGGTAATTGAAACTGAGAATGTTTCTCAAAATAAATGGATGATATCAAATCCAGAGAAGGTATATAAAATTACTTACAAAATAGAGGACTCTTTTGATGCGGAAGTAAAAGAACATAAAATCTACCCTATGAGCGGAACGGGCATAGAAGATAACTTCATAATATTGAACACGTTTGGTGTACTGGGATATTTCAGTAATTTTTTGAACAAACCGGTTCAAATCGAAATTAATTATAATCCTGAATGGGAAATCGGTACTGCTATGAACAAGGAGAACGGACATTATGTAGCTGATTCCTATTATCAACTTGCAGACTCTCCTATCTTGTTGGGCAATCTCTCTACCGCATCAACGACTATCGGGAATATAAAAGTTGACGTGTTTGTTTATTCAGAAAATGATAAAATAAATGCCGATACAGTTCTCTACCTAGCAGACGATATATTAAAAGCTGCAGTAGATTTTACTACCTTCGCGCCTGTTAATCGATACACATTCTTAATGTATTTCCTGAATGATGAAACTTATAAGAGAAATGGATTACACGGCGGTGGTGCACTTGAACATTCTTATAGTTCGACCTATGCCGGTCCCGCTGATGTTGAGTACCTACCTTATTTAAAAGATGCTATGGCTCATGAATTTATGCACATTTTAACTCCACTTAATTTAAGAAGTAAGATTATCGCCAACTTCGATTATTCAAAACCAAGTTCTAAGGATATGCACGTCTGGTTGTACGAAGGCGTGACTGAATGGGTGTCAAATATTATGCAATTAAGAAGTGGCGTTGTTGGTCTCGAGACCCATTTAGCAGATGTCTCTAGAAAAATAAATATCACGGAATCATTTGATTCAACTTATAGCCTGACACGCATTAGTAAAGAATGGTCCACAGATGAAGGCAATAAACAATATGCAAATATTTATTTCCGCGGTGCATTAACGGCCGAACTACTGGATATCAGGTTGCTTGAACTTTCCGGAGGAACCAGGGGATTAAGAGAAGTTTATCTTGATTTGATTAAACAATATGGCAAAGATAAACCATTTGAGAACGATAAATTCTTCGATGTCTTTGTTGAAATGACATATCCTGAAATTAAGGAATTCATAAATAATTATATAATTGGAATTACTCCTTTACCATATAAAGAGTATTTTCAAAAGTTGGGAATAAATTACATATTTAGTCAGCCTTCAGAAAATACACCTCCAATATTTGGTCTGCAATTAGGATCTACCGATGGTGAACATCTATCTATTAATGGTTTTTCCAAAGAACATAAAAATTTTGGATTAAAGGAAGGGGATATAATCCTTAAAGTATTTGGTGAAGATTTAACTATTAAAAACTCAGATGATATTTTCGAGAAAAAAAGTAGTATGAAGCCCGGCGATACTTATGAAATTACCGTAAAAAGAGGTGATGAAGAATTAACACTTATAGGCACTGTGTTCCAGAGAATAGATTTTCATTTATTCAAGGTAGATGAAAAATCTACTGCAGAGCAAAAGCAATTCAGAAAAGTATGGAGTAATTATTTATCGATGGACTGATAAAGTTGTTTGATCCGGGTAATGGACCTTTGAGTATTACAAATAGTGTTGGATAAGAGAAATACCTATATAGAATTCTTAAAAAAGTTGTACACTTTATCCAGAGGGAAAATAATGAAACAATTTTGTTTTATACTGCTAATAGTTAGTTCTGCTTATTCAGGTTATGATAATGCAAATATTAATTACAGCAAATTATATGGATTTTGGGGAATTGAAATAAACGATGCTTCCGGTAATCAAAAGTTTGTCGCATATTTTAGTAAAGGGAAAGAAGATATAGAATGTCAATTCCATTCTTATTTTAATGGAATAAAGTTTAGTTCAGAAATTGGATCTGAAATTGATTTTGACGGAGAACATCTTTCCTTTATTGCTAATAAGGCAGCCAATGTACACTATGAGGGAAAAGTTGATTCTATAAATGGAATAATTATCGGAAAACTTAAATATGCGGATGGTTCTGAGAGAGAATTTGATCTAAAGAAGATTTCTAAAGAAAAGTTAACCACAGAATATCCGGGACTGTCTAATCTAACCAAAAATGCAAATCTAATTGGGCAACCCTCAAAAACTAATGACGGCTGGATCTCGGGAATACTAAAGGAAAGTAAAATAGATTCAGCTTTATTATGTACAATGGTCAAATCAATTAATTCAGGACAATTTGGTAAAGTTCATTCCGTATTAATTGCAAAAAACGGCAAACTAGTTTTTGAAAAATATTTTGATGGATTTTTTATTAATGATCTAAACAGTTTACAGTCTTGCACGAAAAGTATTGGTTCACTTTTAATCGGCATAGCAATAGATAAAGGATTCATTAAAAATGTTGACGAAAAGGTACTCGACTTTTTCCCAAACTACAAAGATGTTGCAGATAAGAAATGGCAAGATGTAAAATTAAAACACCTACTTACTATGTCTTCCGGCATAAACTGGGAAAGGAACGTTCACGACAGGATTTATCAAATTTCCCCCGATGTAATAAAAACAACATTCGAACAGAAATTTTCACATAAACCGGGAGAAATATTTGAATACAGAAATCCTCAATCCGACTTATTAAGTAAAATAATTATAAACTCTTCAAAAAAGACTGTGCAGGATTTTACTAAAGAATACTTGTTTAATCCTCTACAAATAGATGAGTTCAGCTGGACTAATTTCAAAAACAATGACTACCCTTTAATGTCAGGATCGCTAGCACTAAGTCCAAGGGCTATGTTGAAAATTGGTGAGCTTGTTATGGATAAAGGTAAATGGAACGATAAGCAGGTTGTTTCTGAAAAATGGATAAAAAAATCGACGACATCTAAAATTAAAACCGATCAAACATTTGATTACGGATACTTGTGGTGGATTGGAGAATCTCAAAGCAAACCAGGACTTAAAGCTATTTTTGCAATGGGAATAAGCGGACAACTAATAATAATTTTTCCCGGAATTAATACTGTAGTTGTAACAACAGCAGATAATCTGAATAAAGAACCTGAATATCTCTTAAAAATGGTTGATGATTATATAATTAAAGGTATTAAATAAGAAAATATCTTAAGCTTTAATTCCCTCATTAGAATTTATTACGTTAGACAAATCACAAGAATTGGATGTTATTAATTATGTTCAAATTGTGTTAATCAACTTACAATATATTTCCGGGCTACCTCAATAAAATTAATTACCTGATCTTTAATCCATTTCTTGTTTTTATTTAATTCCTTTGCCATCAGCTTTGCAATAACGGGAGCCATTTCTATGCTTGCTTTTGCATCTAAAAGAATCAATCTTGTTCTCCTTGCAAGAAAATCTTCAACCGTTCTTGCCATTTCATATCTTACAGTCCAGATAACCTCACCGGCTACTATTGAAAAATTCGGATGTAGCAATTCTTTATAAGATTTATCTTCTCTCAACAATGTTTCAATAGCCATTGCATCGGAACCATAAATCTGTAAATCACCAAATTCATCGGGATGATTATGATAACCATGAATCTGCAGTTCTTGTGTAACAGATGGTTCGAGATCGAGATGAGCAAGCACTGCCGCGTGATCGATTGTATCTTCTGCCATCTTTCTATAAGTAGTCCATTTTCCACCGGCGATTGTAACAAGTCCGCTACGTGAAATATTGATTGTATGATCGCGCGATATTGCAGCAGTATTTTCTTCATCACCGCTTTTTACCAAAGGTCTCAATCCTGCAAACGTGCTTAGTATATCGGAACGTGACGGATCTTTTGTAAGATAACGCGCAGCATGCTGAAGAAGAAAATCTATTTCCTCTTTAAACGGAACAGGTTCAAGCGGATATTCATTAACGGGAGTTTCTGTGGTTCCGATAAGTACTCTGTCATGCCAGGGAATTGCAAACAGCACCCGTCCGTCATCGGTTTCAGGAACCATTATAGCACTGTCCCCGGGCAGAAAAGATCTATGAAGGATAATATGCACACCTTGACTGCTTGTAATTATATTCTTAACGGATTTGTCATCCATTTTCCTAATCGAATCGGAAAATACTCCTGTAGCATTTATAACAACTTTAGTATTCAGTTTGTACTTTTTATTTGTTTCCATATCAATTGCTTCAACCCCAACAATTTGTTCTTCGTCTTTTAGCAATGAAGTAACTTTAAAATAATTGATCAGGGTTGTCCCCTGTTCAAAAGCCGTTTCCGCCATATTTATACTAAGCCGGGCATCATCGAATTGTCCGTCAAAATAGATAACGCCACCTCTAAGTCCTTCAGTTTCTATAGTAGGTATATGCTTCAGTGTTTCCCCCTTAGAAAGAAGTTTCGAAGAGCCGAAACCTTCCTTTCCTGCAAGCGCGTCATATAGTTTCAAACCGATTCCATAAAAAGGACCTTCCCACCAATCGTAGGTCGGTACAACAAATGGAAGATCATGAACCAGATGAGGTGCATTACCTCTTAATATTCCCCGCTCTTTAAGCGCCTCAAGAACTAAAGATAAATTTCCCTGCTTAAGATAACGGACCCCACCGTGAACTAACTTTGTACTTCGGCTCGATGTTCCCTTTGCAAAATCGGATTGTTCCAGTAAAAGAGTTTTATATCCACGTGAAGCCGCTTCTATTGCTGTTCCCAAACCTGTTGCACCACCACCGACAATTATAAAATCCCATTTCTCTTTAAAATCCGCAACATTATTTAACATCTCATCGCGATTCATCTTTATCTCTACTTTTAAATGGATTAAAACTGTTCATAATTCTTTTCGCAAACTTGCTTGCTTTTACAAAGTTTTTTACCACAAATTTCAGGAAGTGCATACTTGGTTTCGGTTTTTCGCGTTCGAGGAATTCGGATAAGACTTTTGAAAATTCAGGCGTTCTTAAATAACCATAAGATTTATGCGGATTTTTTTCGCCATTAATTTCATAATTGTTATTAACCACAAAATCCACGGCCTGTACACCGCTTGAGTTTTTATCGTAATCGTCTCCGAGATTATAATTCATTGCTATTTTGTCTTCCAGATCTGAGAAGTTATACCAGTATCTTTTTACGCCGGGCGGGGTTTTAAGCTTTTCTTTGATGCGTGGTTTTAATTTCTCTTCTGCAGCGATCTTACCCATAACTATCGGTAAGCCCAACGGAGAGCCCATTGTAACCAATGTATCGATTTTCAAATCAGGCAGGATAAATGTCAGCACATCATAAATAACAATGGTTCCCATCGAATGCGCTATCAGGAATATTTCATCGTTCTCATGTTTTTTCAAAACTTCAGCGGCTCTGTTTCTTATCGCATCCCTGACAAAATATTTTTTATCGTTTTTATCCGATCGCTCTTCCGTATAATACATTTCCAGCTCTTTGAAGTATCTATGGATAATCATATCTGAAATGAAAGAGTAGTTGATCGATAAATCCTCATTTAAAAAGATCTTATCCATTTGCTTTTCAATGAACCTCAATACCTTTTGCCGGACAGGATGAGGAGTTGGAATGAAATTTTTGGGCGCAGTTATGTATCTTTCATCTACATAGCACGGATCATCTTTATCGGTAATTGCTTCATTCAAAGGTTTCTCATGTAGTATATTCGCCCAGTAAATAATTTCAAAATTCAACTTAAAATTATTTTTGTTGATGTTTTCCAGACCTTCCAGAATTGATTTTAACCACCATTCCTTCAGGATTTTTTCGGAAGGTTTATTGCCTAGTCCATGTATACCGATGATTACTTTAGACACGCCACTATTTACTTAGATTTTAAAATGTGTAAATATAAAATAAGTAATGTTCCTTTTTAATTTTCTAGACCGCAAAACTGTTAATAATTTATCCCTTCAAAAGTAATCCACTACTTAAAATTCAAAGCCTATCCACTACTAATATTTTCTCTCAACCACTGTGCACGGTCGGTTGTTATTCCATCAACACCAATAGACTTCAGTTTTTTTGCCTTTTCAGAATCGTTTACCGTCCATACGTATAGCATTAATCTATTCGATTTTATTTTCTGCATGAATTTTTCATCTATCATATTCCCCGCCCATACATCCAGTCCGTCCAGCTGGTTTTCAAGGACTTTTAACACCAACTTATCAACTGAAGGCGGAAATAGCTTACCCAGAAATGAACTGTTCAATCCAGAAAGAAAAAGTACTTTATGTTCCGGTAAAACCTGTTTGGCTTTTGCAACTGTAGAAATATCAAAGCTGATAATTTCAATCTGCTCTTCTTTTAAACCTGAGGAATCAATTTCTTCCTTTAATATTTCGACTATTTCCGGGCCGCATTTCAATTCCACCACCAGTTTTTTCTGTGGTGGAACTGTAGCCAATACTTCACTGAAGACCGGGATCTTTTCGCCTTCCCATTCTTTATTCTTATAAAATCCTGAATTTAATTCCTTTAATTCTCTTAACGTCTGATCTCTTACCGATTTATTTCCTCCCCAAATACGTTTTGTATTTTCATCATGGATTACTACAATCTTATTATCTTTAGATAACCGTACATCTATCTCAACTGCATCTGCATTTCTTTCCCAAGCAAGATTGATCGATGCAAGTGTATTCTCCGGTGCATCGTAAGATTCTCCCCTATGGGCTATAATTATGCAGTTATTGGATTTCATTTGGTTTTAAGTAATTGAATTTAATTATCCCACTTAAAAATATCCTAAATTTAAGCAAATTAGCCGGATAATGAATGAACAGATAAAAATTAATTAATGGTATTGCAAAGCTGATATAAATTATATTATTTTTTACACTAAGTCATTATTGATATCCGTCTTTCTCCGGTTTTTCCTCAACATCACTTCGAAGGAAAATCAATAATTTTTTTCAATCATTTAAGGAGGTTCTATGAGAATCGTTAAATATTTTGTTCCCGTTTTCTTACTTTTTCTTTTTGTACAGAACATTTCCGCTCAAAATTCTATGGATAAAAAAATGGATATCGATCCATTTTTCCAGGGCGTGATAAATGATCTTAACGGGGTTGAAGATAAAATTGTATCTCTGGCAGAAGCTATACCCCAGGAAGATTATAACTGGAGTCCAATGGAGGGCGTAAGATCTGTAAGCGAAGTTCTAAAACATGTTGCGGGAGCTAATTATTTTCTGCTTTCATTTGTCGGCGATAAAATGCCGGAAGGAATGACTGAAGATATGGGAAAAGATGTAACGGATAAAGAGCAAATCATAAAAATGGTAAAAGATTCTTATGCTCATACTAAAGAATTTGTCTCTAAAATGAAGCCAAGCGACCTTGATAAAGAAGTAGAGATGTTTGGCAATAAATCTAACTACAGAGCAGTGATGTTTATATTAACAGGTCATGGTCACGAACACCTTGGACAGTTAATAGCTTATGCAAGATCGAATAAAATTGTCCCACCGTGGTCCAAGAAGAACTAAAAAAACGAAGGAAGATTCTTTATTACAGAACTCATCTCCGCAAAAGGGATGAGTTCTTATATTATACAACACCTACCTAAGATATGATTTCCTGAACTTCGATAATGTTTGAGTTAACGGAAGAAATTATTTTCCGGAAATATAGATTGCGTGTTGTTGTGTCAGTGCCCGGATAGTTGAGGAGGTTGTAGTTCATTAGTTTTATATCAGACTATAAGAAAGTTAATTGAGAAGAATGACGACTATCAAAGTTTATTTATCGCTTCGGCACTTAAATATTCAATAACCTTATACAACAATTGAATGATGGATAAAAAATATTTGCGAAAGATAAATGTTCTTGTTCAGTGTTGATATCATTTTTTTAAATCCTGGGATACATCGTAACACAAAAAAATAGACAACACTGGATGTTGGATTTTTATGAGCAAAATTTTTTAAGCGTAATGATTACAGCTTTCCCCTCTGGACCACCACATTAAAAATAATGATACAGCAGCAACACCAAAAAAACGATGGGAGATCTAAATTACTTGCGTTAGGGATTGAAGCCCCGCCTACGCACAGCTTCGGCGGGTAGGCCTTGCGAGCATGGGAGCGTTCTTCGTCAACGCTCAGAACGACCAGGCGCAGTCTTTTGACGATAGAGACTGCATATAAGGTGTGAGACTATAAAATATTTTATACTTCACTATCAAAGAATGATAATAGGGATTCCATAAAGGTTGCCAAACATCAACACTAACTGTTAATCAAGGATAGTTGCTTCTATAAAATTATTTTTGCAAGTTAATAAAAAATGAATTGCCCTTAAAGTGAAACATATAGAATATCGTTACTTCTAAATTCCTTTCAGAATGTAGTGTTTCCTCCAATGAGTAGAGCATATTGAATTAATTATTTAATAGTCTCAATTATTAGCGAGGTTGCTATGAAACATAGATTCATAAGCATATTTCTGTTTTTAATTCCATTTCTTCTATCGTTCCCTTCTTGTCAGCCAAAAGGGGAACAATCATTAACTGAAGAAGAAGCAATTGTTATTCTTAATAAACTTCTGGAAACAGTGAGTAATACCGATACCACCCTGGTTGATGAAATTATACATCCTGATTGTGTATTACGCTATCCACTTCTGCCTGAACCTATCAGGGGAATAAATGCCTATAAAAAATTTATAAAAAGTAATGCAAATACGTTCTCTGAATTCAGAGGTAAAGTAGAGGAGGTTAATGTAAAAGGAAATAGGATATGGAGTCGTTATTCAATGAGTGGGATTAATACAGGCCCCCTGGGCGAAATACCTCCTACAGAGAAAAAGTTCCAGGTAACCGGTATGGGTATTACCAGGATAGTGGATGGAAAAATTATTGAGGATGAAACATATTGGAATGTATTAGGATTCTTTCAACAGCTTGGATTTACATTATCACCTCCAAAAGTTGAAACTAATTAATAAAAGTTCAGTTGTCGATTTTTAAAATTAAGAACTTGCTTGCATGAGCACTTCAGTAAATTATTGCTGAAATAGTTCGATTGCAATCAAATAAATATCATTTAAAAAATATTTAGGAGATGTGTTATGCGGGAAATAAATAAAGTGCTTTCCGTTTCTATTATTCTTTCTTTTCTTTGTACTTTTAGTTTGAATGCCCAGCAATGGACTGATGCACAAAAAGAAGTTTGGGCAACTGTAAAAGCTTACAACGATATCTCCGCAAAGGGAGATACTCAGGGATTCATTTCATACTTTGATGATTCCTACTGTGGTTGGTCGTATATATTAGATGCGCCAATTGAAAAGGATGAACTTACTACATCAATTAAATATTGGCTAGCAAATTCTAAAACTCTCTATTATACCATCACCCCGGCAAAAATCTGGGTAAATGGAGATTTCGCATTTGTCCATTATTATTATACCTCATATACAGAAAACAAAGAGGGAAAGAAGGAATGGGAAAAAGGAAGATGGACTGATATATTAATGAAAAAAGATGGGAAATGGGTAATGGTTGGAGATCACGGAGGTAAAACTTCAGATTAAGCCATAACATTTTATCTCTATTTAAACCCCTGTTAATTAAAATTGGCAGGGGTCTTTAATTATTAGTATTCCAAGCCATATTAAAGTACATGTTCTATTGGTTCTTTCAGAAATCATGAGTTGAGTTAAAGGATTTCTGATTGGAATTGAAATTAGAAGATATACTAAGTTGATTAAATTTTTAAAAAGATTGGCGTCAATATATTCTGAATATGGATAGTGGGAATAGCGATGGTAAACCAACATCTTTTGTATATCAAATTTTATCTATTAAGATTGCTAATAATCAAAATTAAACCTCCATCAAGAATAGTTGCTTCTATAAAATTATTTTTGCAAGTTGATAAAAAATAAATTACCCTTAAGGAGAAACATATAGAATATCGTTACTCTTATTTCCTCCCAGACTGTTGTGCTTCCCCCAAGGTATAGGATTATTAAACTTCTATACGAAATTCAAGGTGTCCAGAATATCAATGTTTCTTAACATGAACCATTGCTGAATATAACAGCTTGTGACTATGGAAAAATGGCTGCGTAGAACTTTATAAACATTTAAAACGAAAAGAACTTTTCATCAAATATCCGGAAGGTTACTAAAATGAAAAACTTGTTATCTTTTTTGCTATGTCTTCTTCTTATTGCTATAGTTTTTATCAGTTGTCAAAAGAAGGATTATTCGGTAGAAATGAATCCAATCATTGATAAATATCTTGACGCCTGGAATAACGGCAATTTGGATATTCTGGATGAAATTACCTCATTGGATTTTGAACTCAGGATTAATCCGGACTTTGAAGCTAATGAAGGTCGTGATTTTCTCAAAGAATCAATTACAAAAACAAGAACTGCTTATCCTGATTTTCTTGTTGAAGAAGACAAAATATTGTTTGTTAGTGATACGGCGGTTGTTGTTCACTGGACTATTACTGGAACAAACACGGGTAAAGGCATTCATCCGCCCACAGGGAAGAAAACAAGCTCAAACGGTTTCAGTGTCATATTCTTTGCCGATGGAAAACTAACTGGAGAATGGATTGGCTACAGTGATTTAACTTGGGTAAAACAGCTTGGATTTACTATTACACCTCCATCGACTGAAGAGGATTAAACCAGATAAACTTTTAGTGGCTTGTTAAAACTTAATAAATGATTCTGTAGAAGCAGATTTTCTGTTTCTTGCTCTGAGAAATAATAAAGGGGCACTAAGTGTCTCTATATTATTTATTACAAACTTTTGCAATGAGATTTAAAAGAATTTGGGGGGTAACGTTTTTCTTTGGAAAGAATGCAGAAGTTTAACAAAAAATTTATTTCTAAATACTTGCAATTGTGGTATAAGCAATAGTTATGCTACAAAGTTGAGATAAACATTTTGTGGCTTAATGACAAAATAATTATGAGGAGGATTGAAAATGAAAAAACACAATCTATTATTTCTCTTGATTGCCCTGTTAGTTGTAGTTTTATACGACTGCGACAATACATCAGAGAGACTGGAAGCTAACAAGAACCTGATTCTTCGTTTTACGGAAGCTACCAACGCAGCGGATTGGAATGCCTTTGATGAATTACTCACGCAGGACTTCAAACGGCACTGCCAAGCCACACCTAATGTACAAGTGAACTCCAGAGAGGGGTTTAAAAGACTCCAGGAGTCTTTCCTAGCAAGCATGCCTGACCAGAAGATTACGGTCAAGATGCTTATAGCCGAAGGTGACAAGGTCGCAGGTTATGCAACCTACTCGGGAACGCTAACCGGCCCTATGGGTGAATTTCCGGCTACTGGTAAGTCGGTGGAGAGTAAATTCTTAAGCATTTTTCGTATTGAAGAAGGACGGATCGCTGAACTCTGGGTCGAATGGGACAACTTAGCTATGCTTACCCAGTTGGGTTTGTTTCCACCACCGGTAGTAGATAAGTAGGGTGCAAAATGAAAATATTTATAACAGGTGGAACGGGTTTCATTGGCAGATATTTTGTTGAAAGATTATTACAAACTGAACACAAACCTCTATGTCTTGCCAGAAAAACGAGCAAAACACAATTTTTAAAGGATGCAGGTGTTGATATACAAATTGGTAATGTTACCGATAAGTCTTCTTTGCAAAAAGGCATGGAAGGCTGTGATTGTGTAGTTCATCTTGCCAGCAGTTTTATTTTTTGGTTCCGTGATAATAGAGTTTACCATGACGTAAACGTTGCAGGAACTCGTAATGTTATGGAAAGTGCCTTAGAAAAGAATATTTCTAAGGTAGTTTATGTCAGTACAGCTGCAGTATATGGCGATGCTGACTGGCCGATAAGGGAAGAGACGCCTGTGGGAAATGAACGAGCCAGCAAATATGTTCGTACCAAATACCAGGGTGATCTGATCGCCTGGAAATTATACGAAGAAAAGAAACTACCCTTGGTGGTTATTTATCCCACCGCAGTCATCGGAGCTAATGATCCTAAGGCTTGCGGCCGGTATATAAAAAACTACGCTAAAGGCCGTATGCCGGTACAGGTGTTAACAAAACTTTATTTTCCGTTCGTGCACATCAAGGACGTTGCTGAGGCTATTTTGAAAGCTGTTGAAAGAGAGAATAACATCGGAGAAAAATATATTGTAAGCGCAGAAAACCATACATGGGGAGAAATTAATAAAATGTAAAGTGAAATCTCAGGGAAGAAACTTCCTTTTTTAAAGCTTCCAAATTGGATGACAGGATTGAACTCCTACATACTGACAGGAATAGCAAATGTATTAAGGAAGCCCCCACTTTGGGATATGTCTGTTGATCAGATAAAACTTATGAAACAGGGTTTCAAAATAGATGGCAGTAAAGTAGAAAGAGAGTTGGGAATTACTTACACTCCTGTCTATGATGCAATTAAGGAAGCTATAGAATCGTTTAGATAATAAAAAACAAATGTACCCAATTGTTCCAAACAGGTTGTATTTGAGGTTAGAGGGAAAAGAAGAGAGGATATATATGATAAAAAATCTGATAAGTATGAAAGATCTTTTCATCATTGTGACTGTCACATTAGCATTTGCTTCAGCTGGCGATGCGTTTGGTCAGGATACCAAGATTCAAAAAGCAGAAACTTTCGAGATCACACGCATCTATACTGATAACAACGGAGAGTCACACTTTGGGCAGACAAAAGTTGATTTCAAGTTGGTTGATTACGCTCCACCAGCGCCACCAATCTCTGTATCGAAGGTCCAGGAAACAGAAAGTGTTCAATTTATATCCAGCCCTCCTGGTTGGTACGGAGACTGGCATCCGGTTCCAAGAAGACAATTTATGTTTTGCTTATCCGGTGAGTTAGAAGTCAAAGTATCGGATGGTGAAACACGACGTTTTGGCCCAGGTTGTCCAATTTTAGTAGAAGATACCTCCGGAATAGGTCACATTTCCAGGGTAGTTGGAAGTGAACGATGTTTTATGGCTGCGATACCGTTTAGAATGTTAGATGAATGAATCTATCTAACAAAGGGATGTTTTTTTTCAAGTTTACGAAAGGAGGATTATAATGAACACAGGAAGGTTGTCTGACTACGATCATCCATCAATTAGAACTAAAGCGATGGAATTGACTATAAGTAAGATCAACCGTGTGGATAAAATTGAGAGTCTCTTTTATTTTGTAAGAGATGAGATCAAATTTGGGTTTCCCCCAAAATGGGATAGAGTAAGGGCATCTGAGACACTTCAGTACGGAAAAGGATATTGCAATACCAAAGCGACACTCCTACAGGCACTTTGTAAAGCTGCTGATATTCCTGCTCGAATACATACAGGACTAATCGATATCGAGATTATGCGAGGAATATTTCCTTCATTCGCTTTCCCATTTCTGCCAGGCTCGGGTGGTCATTCTTGGATGGAAGTTGACGTTGAAGGTGAATGGAAATCGATTGATTCCTATATCAACGACAAACCTTTATATGAAGGTGCATTGAAAAGGTTGCAAGAAAGCAGCAAGACTACAGCTTTTTCAATATCTCAAGCCAAAGGGAAAAGTAGCTGTGAGTTCAACCTTGGTGAAAAGGGTTTTGTTCATATGGGAGCGGTCCTTGAAGACCACGGAACGTGGGACGATTTTTCCGAGTACATGTCATCCAAAAAATACTCTAGTATGAATCAAATGCAGTTAATGGTATACCCAATGATTGCAGTATTCAGCAATAGAAATATTAAACGTCTCAGACTTAAGTAGATCAGAAAGTTGGCTAAAAATTAACCAAAGCAGAAACTGTAAAAATAACTGCGGTTCAGGATGATCATTCATTTAAAAATTCGAGAACAGAAGTGGCTCGGATCGTAATAGATTGGTTAATATCAATTGACAAAGAGGAAAAGTAAAATCCAATTTATCTTGTAGCTAAATAAAATTCTAATCCTGTATACTAGTTGATGCGGAAACAGCAACAAAGGAAGACAAGGAGTCGAGAATTATGGAATTGTTAGAATATAAGATAAAGATTTCAATACTATGGCTATCATTAGCTGTATGTGCTTAAGCCGCAATGATAATATGGTTTGTTGAACCAGGTATTTTAGAGCAAATAATGACAACAGGGAAAATGGTAAATGGAAAGCTTACCGAAGGAACTATCGTTTCTTTTGCACTCTGGTGGCTCGTTCCCCTAAGTATGGCTTTTCTAACCCAGATTTTAAGTTACTCATTAAATCGCTGGGTAAACATAATTTTGGGTGTAATATGTGCACTAGCTACTATCTTCTATTTCATTAGCAATCTTATAGCTGGATGGTTTAAAATTGCAAATCTTCTAATTTTGATTTTTATGTTTTTTATTCCCGTTTTGATTGCCTGTTATGCTTTGTACTAACCGAAAGAGAAATATGAGTGATTGATGAATAAAAACGTACTGTATAAGTATTTAGCAGATTTGGCATACAATTTTAGTCGAACCAGGAAATCATTATGGTGCTTATGTTTCTAAAAGTGTTGAAATAAAGGGAACGGGCAATGCTGTTATAAATGACGGACCTCTTCATCCTGCTGGCATAATCATGGGTTTCGGGTTGATAGCCGGTAGTGATGGTGCCACAATTAGTCATTTAACTTTCACCCCTGATTTATCCATAATGAATGGTGCAGCTGTAAACGATGTGACTGTAACTCAATGCACCTTCCTAAACTCAATCCAGGCAATCTCAAATTGGAGAGGAAATGGCTGGAATATAAATTATAACACGATAACCGATTTGCGTACACGAAATGGTGGAGGGATTGGAATATTAGTTGGCGATTATTTAGGTGGAACGGTAAATGATAATGAGATATCACACAATACTATATTGGGTACACTACACGTTTATTCGGGTGATGGCGGTGGCTATGCCGGTTCAGGAATAGTTATTTACGCTGATTTTAGATGGGGTGGTGCAGGAGCCGAAGCAATAACAAATAATTTTGTTACACATAATTCCATTAGCATGGACAGTGATAACCCTGCTGTTGTAGATATTAATGCATTCGAATTAACGGAAGGATATTATCCTGATGAACATCCGGGAGCACCATATGTTATTAAGGATAATTATATTGGGTTTAATGATTTTAGCGGTACTACAAATCAAATATTATTATCTCCTTTAGCGTTAGAGGATTATAATAACATCTCGCGTAATCTTGGCAATAATCGTGGGCAGAGATTACACCCCGGTCTTTTTAAACCTTAACATATTTAAAGGGTATAAAATTAAGAAAGCCTCGAAATTGTTCGGGGCTTTATTAATCAACAATTATCTCCACTTCCATTTCGGAAAGATTAAACAAAAACTCAGCATTCTCCCAGCTTGGGGGACCAAACCACCCGCTTGCATCGTTTGAATAACCGTAATCTTCAGAAGGTATTCCAAGAATGTCAGTATCGAGCTCGCCATTGCTGTTCTCATCGTGGAATACCCTTATTGCATAATTACCGTAAGGGAGGCTATCGATGGTAATGTTCACTTCCCTGTTAACTATTGGTAATATCTTTCCAATAAAAACAGTGTCTTCGCTCTCAAAAATTTCTTCAGAATTGTCTAACCCAAACCAGCACTCACCTACATTGCTTTCAAATCCAGTTATTTTTATAATAAGATTACCTCTTTGAACAGAATGTGGATGGCCAATCTGTGCAAAGCTTAATTGAGTAAAGTTGAAAGCTAAAAGGATAGTAACAACCAATTTAAAAGATTCCCGCGTTCGCGGGAATGACAACAAAGTATTCAAGCAAGAACTCCTTTGAGGGGTACGGAGAACAATGGTACTTCTCTAATATTTTCCTTTCTGAAAATATCATTAGCGGCAAGTAGTGCCGAAGTTGTTGCAGCTTCCATAAGCATTGCAGGAGTATCTAACTTTACCCAATCGCCTGCCAGATATAAATTATCGATTGTTGTTCTAAATCCTGGCCGATTTTTAAATAAGCCTGTATGAAATGCTGTAAAATCATCTCTTAACTGCAAATATTCATGATGGATTTTATAATTTTTTATCTCAGGAAAGTAACTCTCAAACTCAGATAAAAATTGATTTCTTATTTCTGTTTCAGGGAAATTATCAGGCAAAGCATAAGAATGAAGCTCAAATATTCCGCCACCGTTGTTTTTTACCCATTCCCTGCTGGTCCCTTCCATACGGTGATAAACTGTTACTGAATCAAGAATGTGTAAAGCATCTGTAAATATGAAAAATGGGATATCCTCACGAACATCTTTATCTGTCCAGATCCTCAGAACAGCATATCGCTGCGATTGTTTCTGATCGGTTATCTGTTTATGGAAATCCGGATGCTGTGTTTTAATAAATTTGGAACTGCCAATTATTTTTTTTGTACCCTTAATATCTGACGCTATTATTACGTAATCAAAATCTTCATTATTTATCAGAAACTTATCCTCATTTTTTTCGAACGAAACAACAGG
>JAJDNK010000070.1 GCA_022340715.1 bacterium BMS3Abin03
TTCATCCCTTTATAACAAGCCTTTACTACCTTGACATTATAGCATTCGAGGAGTAATTTTACACGCTTGAATCATTTTTTGAGGAACGCTGTTGGATAAAAAAGAAGCACTTGCCGACGAAATATTACAGGAAGAGCTTAAGAAGTCCGGTGAAATCCCGACTCATATTGCAATTATAATGGACGGAAACGGCAGATGGGCGAAAAAAAGAGGATTACCAAGAGCGGCAGGACACAAAAGGGGAGTAGACACTGTAAGAGATATTGTTGAGGCTTGCGCACAGATCGGTGTAAAGTATTTAACACTCTATACATTTTCAACAGAAAACTGGAATCGGCCTAAAGAAGAAGTATCAACCTTAATGAGATTGTTACTGAGCAGTCTTAAAACCAGGTTGGATGAACTTACAAAGAATGATATTAAATTAACTTGTATCGGGGACATCGATTCTTTACCAAGAGAAGTTAGGAAACAGTTATTAACAGATATTGAAAGAACGAAGAATAACAAAAGAATGACTCTGAATCTTGCTTTAAGTTATAGCGGCAGATGGGAACTTATTGGTGCAGTAAAAAGTATATTACAGCAAATGTACGAAAACAAATTAAGTCCTGATGATATCTGTGAAAAACTGATATCGGAAAATTTAACAACTAAAGATTTACCTGATCCGGATTTATTAATAAGAACAAGCGGTGAATTCAGGGTCAGCAATTTTCTTCTCTGGCAGATTGCATACACAGAGTTTGTAATTCTGGATGTGTTTTGGCCGGATTTCAGCCGTTCCCATTTGTATAATGCAATTAAAGAATTCAGGAAAAGAGAAAGAAGATTCGGTAAAGTCAGTGAACAAATTCAGAATAAAAAAGGCATTAAGAATGTCCGGAAACTACCGAATGAAGTCATTTAGAAATTTTGTTTTAATCCTAACATTAATTTTCTCCACATCATTATTTGCACAGCAGGCAAGAACCTATAAGATACTCGGGATATCTGTTGAAGGAAATAAATCTGCTGATGCATCTACAATAATATCCAGTAGCGGTTTAAAAATCGGTGATGAAGTTCAGATACCCGGTGATCAGACTTTAAATGCTATCCGGCAGTTGTGGTCATTAAACATTTTTTCCGATGTACAAATTATCAATGAAAGACAGGTTGCCGATGGTATTTTTCTTTTGATCAAGGTTGAAGAATATCCACGACTGGAAAAAGTAGTTGTTGAAGGAAATGATGAGATCGACACGGATGACATTATGGAGAAAGTTAATTTTTTGAGGGGTTCAATTTTAAAACCTCAGGAAGTTGCAAAGTTGATAGGCAGAATCAAGCAGCTTTACGCAGATGACGGGTATTTAAATGCTGAAATAGTACCTAAACGGTATGCTTATTATACAGCAGATACGATTGATAATGATATCACGGTTACATGGAGACAGGAAAAAGATTTTTCCGATGAATTGCCTGTAGAGTATGAGGAGAGTGACAGGGTTTATTCAAATCTTATTGACAAGATAAAGGATCGCATAGTTCTGAAGTTAGAAATTGATGAAGGTGATGAAGTTGTTGTAAGAAAAATTACTTTCACGGGGAATAAAGCATTTGATGATGGTGATTTAAGAGGCGAAATGGATGAAACCGAAGAATCGAAATGGTGGAAATTCTGGTCAAGTGCTGATTTTCATCCTGATAAATTTGAAAAAGACAAACAACTAATAATTGATTATTACAGAAGTCAGGGTTATCGTGATGCCGAAATTCTTTCAGACTCACTGGATTTTTATAACAATAATCAGGACCTGGCGATAAATATTAATATTTATGAAGGTCCGCAATACAAGGTCAGGAACATAATCTGGGAAGGTAATACTGTTTATCCCGATGAAGTTTTAACACAGAGACTGGGATTCAGCAAAGGCGATATTTATGATTATAAAAAATTCCAGATGAATTTAAGGGGAAATGAAAAGCAAAATGATGTATCTGCACTTTACCTCGATAATGGTTATCTCACATTTAATATAGAACCCGAGGAAAAAAGAGTGGCAGAGGATTCTGTTGATCTTACAATTAAAGTTGAAGAAAGAAAACAATTTAGGGTATCAAAAGTACATGTAGCCGGCAATACAAAAACTATGGATAAAGTGATCCGGAGAGAACTCTATACTGTACCCGGCGATTACTTTAACAGAGCACTACTTTTAAGAAGTGTTCAGCAGCTTGCAAATCTTCAATACTTTAATGTTGAAAAACTGTACGGACCTCAGGGTATTGGTACAAAGATCGAAACTGATAGCACAGTTGCGGTAACATTTAACGTTGAGGAAAAATCCAGCGATTACTTAAACGCATCCGTTGGCTATAGCGGTAGTTTTGGTTTTAGTGGTTCGGTTGGAGTAACGTTAACAAACTTCTCAATTGCCAGACCATTTTCAATGGGTGGCGGGCAGATTCTAAACTTTAACTGGCAGTTCGGTGTTGGTAATATTTACAGAACATTCACAATAGGTTTTACGGAACCCTGGCTTTTTGATACACCAACATCAGTGGGTGTTGAGTTTTTCGATACTCGTCAGCAGTATGTTTATGATTTGAGACAATCTGGTGCAACATTAAGAGTGGGAAGAAGATTGAAATGGCCCGATGATTTCTTTTATATCCAGGGATTGTTTCGTTACCAGTATAATAATGTAATCGAAGGACGGAATGTATACCTTGAAGGTAAAACAAATCAATTTACACTTGGCGCAACAATTAGTCGTAAAAATATTGATAACCCTATTTTTCCCTCCCTTGGATCAACTGTTTCTTTCAGTACTGAAGTCTCCGGTGGGCCGTTCCTGCCCGGCGATGTCGATTATGTAAAACTCGGATTCAGTGCTGAATGGTACAAGCGAATATTCAATTCAAACAGATTCGTCTTTTATACTTCATCCGAGTTGGGATACATTGATGAATTAGTTAAAAATACACCTATTCAACCTTTTGAAAGGTATTATATGGGTGGTAACGGATTGGTGATCGCTACAGTTTCATTAAGAGGATATGAAGATCGTAGTGTTGGTCCCCGGAATTTGGCTGGCTACGTAATTGGTGGTAATGTAATGACTAAATTTACCAGTGAACTTAGGTTTGCAGTTACACTTGAACCAATACCTTTATATCTTATTGCATTCGCAGAAGCAGGTAATGTTTTTGAAAGTTTTGAGAAAACCGATATTTTTGATTTGCGCAGATCTGTGGGCTTTGGAGCCAGAATTCTCATTAACCCTATTGGATTGATCGGATTTGATCTTGGATACGGATTTGACAGGAAAATTACGGACGGCGCCGATCCCAAGTGGCTGTTCCATTTTCAGTTTGGTAAAGGATTTTAAAAACCAGTTTATTAATCATATAAAAAGAGGACAATTAAGTGAAAAAGAACCTAATAATTTTTGTTGCATTATTGT
>JAJDNK010000076.1 GCA_022340715.1 bacterium BMS3Abin03
TTTCTGCCTCCAGGACCTGTCTATTGTGCTTTTTATTTGCTTTACTTTTATCTTTGCCATAATTAACCGGTATAAACACTTTGAATTTCTACCCCGCGTCTTTCTGAAATCGCCTTTGCATCATAAACGTTTCTTAAAGCAGATATTGTTGCTTTAACTACGTTGTGCGGGTTTGAAGACCCCAGGGATTTTGTTAAGACATCCTGTATCCCGACCGCTTCAAGAACTGCCCTAACTCCTCCGCCTGCAATCAAACCTGTACCCGGGGTTGCAGGTTTCAATAAAACCTTTCCTGCACCGTATTTCCCGATTACCGTATGAGGCAATGTTCCCTTACGCAAAGGAACATAAATTATGTTTTTTCTTGCATCTTCCGAACCTTTAGCAATTGCGCTTGAAACTTCGTTAGCTTTACCTAAACCAATACCAACATGTCCATTCCCATCTCCAACCACAATTACAGAAGTAAAACTGAACCTTCGGCCGCCTTTTACTACTTTAGCAACTCTCCCTATATATACCAGCTTATCCTTTAACTGAAGTTCGCCTATTTTTACTTTTCTTGCCATTAAAAAATTTTAAACTTATTAATTTCAAATATATAAAAAATTAAATTAAAAATCTACAAATAATATTAGTTTTTGCAAATATTTGCTCTCAGGGGAGGATTCGAACCTCCACTAACGGCTCCAAAGGCCGCTGTCCTGCCATTAGACGACCCGAGAAAAACGGTTGTTTTTGCTCCATTTTATCGGGCACAATAAATGCCATCTCTTAAATTCAAGACATTAAATATAAAATCATACAATTTAAAAGATGGCATTATTATTTTTATAATTCCAATCCGCCTTCTCTGGCTCCATCTGCTACTGCTTTTACTCTGCCATGATAAAGATATCCGTTTCTGTCAAACACTGCTTTTCTGATATTTTTTTCCTTAGCTTTAGATGCAATGAACTTTCCAACTATTTTACTTTCAGATAGCTTAGTTGTTTTATCTTTAAGCTCGTCTTTAACCTCTTTACTCAGGTTTGATACGGTGCAGATTGTCCTGTGATTTATATCATCGACAAGCTGAGCATAGATATTATTCAAACTTCTGAAAATTACAAGCCTCGGACGTTCGGAGCTTCCTGAAATCCTTTTCCTGATTCTAAATTTTATTTTCTGTCGTTTATCTAAATTATTTTTTACTGTCATTTCCGTAAAATATTGAAAACTACTTTATTAAACAATTACTTAGCTGCAGCCTTTCCGGCTTTCCTGCGGACATATTCATTTTCATATTTCACACCTTTACCTTTGTAAGGCTCAGGTGGTCTGAAAGAACGGATTTTAGAGGCAACCTGTCCTACAAGTTGTTTGTCTATACCCGATACTACAATTGTTGTATCAGTCGGTGTTACGACACTAATTCCTTCCGGCGGAGCAAAAATGATAGGGTGCGAATAACCGATAGTCATGAATAATTTGTCTTTTCTCATTTCCGCTCTATAACCAATCCCGACTAATTCCAATTTTTTAGAAAAACCCTCGGATACTCCGTTTATCATATTTTTTACAAGTATTGCATACAATCCGTGCATGGCTTTCTCCCGTTTTGTGTCCGCTGTTCTTGTGAATAATATTTCATCATTCTTAATTTCTGATTTTATCAACGGGTTAACCGATAGTTTTAAAGTCCCTTTTGGACCCGTTACCTCTATTTCATTACCGGCTTTGTTTACTTTAACACCCTTTAATATTTTAACCGGTTTTTTACCTATTCTGGACATTATTTCCTGTTTTATTAATTACCAAATATTACAAATAACTTCACCGCCAATGCCGAGTTTCCTGGCTTCTTTATCGGTCATTAATCCGCTTGAAGTTGAAATAATAGCAATTCCGAGACCATTTAAAACCCTGGGCAATTCCTTTCCTGAAACATATTTTCTAATACCGGGACGGCTTGCTCTTTCTAATCCGATAATCACACTTTCATCATTTTGATATTTTAGCTTAATAACAATTGTGCCCTGCTTGTTTGGAGTATCCATAACCTTGAAATCATTTATCAATGAGTTTTTAAGAAGAATTTCAGTAATTCTAACCTTTAATTTGGATGCAGGTATTTCGACACTTTTCTTACCTGATGAAACCGCATTACGAATACGTGTTAAATAATCTGATATGGGATCGGTATACATTAATTTCTTATTTCTTTATTTTATTATTTTAATTACCAGCTTGATTTTCTTACACCCGGAATCTTTCCTTCGAGAGCTAATTTCCTGAATGTTAGCCTGGAGATTCCAAATTTACGGTAAAATCCCCTCGCTCTGCCTGTTACAGCGCATCTGTTATGCAGCCTTACAGGATTACTGTTCCGCGGAAGCATCGAAAGAGCCTCGAAGTCATTTTTTTCCTTTAAAGCTTTCCTTTTATCTTTATATTTCTTAACCAGCTTCTCACGCTTTTTCTGTCTGGCTACCTGCGATGTTTTTGCCAATTGAACTCCTTATAGTATTGTTTATTGTGATACTTTTTTAACAAAAGGCATACCGAATGCCCTTAACAGCTCCAATGCTTCATTATCAGTTTTTGCAGTTGTTACAAATGTAACATCCATTCCAAATACTCTTGCAATATTATCAACGTTTATTTCCGGAAATATTAACTGCTCTTTTATACCTAGAGTGAAATTCCCTCTCCCGTCGAAAGATTTATCCGAAACACCTCTAAAATCCCTGATTCTTGGTATCGCAACATTAATAAGCCTGTCAAGAAACTCATACATTCTTGCTTTCCTGAGCGTAACCTTACAGCCGATTTTCATACCTTCACGGAGCTTAAAATTCGATACGGATTTTTTCGCTTTAGTGATGACCGGTTTTTGCCCGACAATGCTTTCAATATCTTTAACAACGGAATCCAGAATTTTGGGGTCCTGGGTTGCATCGCCAACACCTACGTTAATATTAATCTTTTTAAGACCGGGTACCTGGAAAACATTCTTGTAACTAAATTTCTTCGATAATTCAGGTACTATCTCTTTCCTATATGTCTCAAGCAGCCTTATAGGAACCTTTTCTTCTACAAATACTTCTTTTTTAGAATCTTTTTTAGATTTCTTTCCTTTAACTCCTCCGGCCGCGGGATCCTTTTTAGCTGCTTTAACTTTTTTCTCTTTTTCCATTTAATTATTACTTAAAACAATAAACTAACCGATAATAATTTCACCGCTTTTCTTTCCGTATCTCATCCTTTTTTTGTTACCGGAATCATCGGCGATTATTTGCATCCCAATCCTGCTGGGTTCATTCGATTTCGGGTCTATCAGCATAATATTTGAAATATGAATGGGTGCTTCCTTTTGAGTAATACCACCCTGGGGATTTTTTTGAGTGGGTCGTGTGTGCCTTTTAATAATATTTACACCTTCCACTATGACCCTCTTTTTATCTCGGAATATTTTCAGAATTTTCCCTTCTTTTCCCCTGTGGTTACCGGCTATAACTTTTACTCTGTCATTTTTCTTTAAACGCGTTTTTAACATGTTACAAAACCTCCGGAGCTAATGAAATTATTTTCATAAATTGCTTTTCTCTTAATTCTCTCGCAACAGGCCCGAAAATTCTTGTCCCTCTCGGTTCATTTTCTGCGTTTATCAGAACCGCAGCATTTTCATCAAACCTTATATAAGAGCCGTCTTTCCTGCGTGTTTCCTTCTTTGTTCTGACGATAACCGCTTTCGAAACTTCACCTTTTTTTACCGCACCTCCGGGAATTGCTGATTTTACAGAAACTATTACCAAATCACCAACACCCGCATACCTTCTGTCAGAACCGCCGAGAACCCTAATGCATCTTACTTTCTTTGCCCCTGAATTATCGGCAACTACTAAATTACTTTCTTCCTGTATCATTTTAAATTGGAAATAAAATTATTTAACTTTCTCGACAATTTCCACCAATCTCCATCTTTTACGCAAGCTTAAGGGCCTGGTTTCAATTATTTTAACTATATCACCTTCGGCTGCGGTATTTTTTTCATCATGAACCATTAGTTTCTTTGTCTTTTTAAAATACTTCTTGTAAATAGGGTGTTTCAATCTCCTTACTATTTCTACAGATATAGTTTTCTGCATTTTAGCGCTTGTTACTTTTCCTACACGTACTTTTCTTCTGCCTCTGGTAACTTTGACTTCCTCGGATTTTTGACCGGGAGCCGAAGGTTTATTTTCTATTTCAGTGTTTTCTGCCATTATTTGTTGTCGCTTTTCTGTTTTTCAGTTGATGATTTCCGTTCTTTGAGAATTGTATGTATTCTCGCAATTAACTTTTTTGTGTTTTGAATACTTTTGAAATTTTCAAGCTGCCCTATCGACCTCTGGAACCTCAGGTTTTCAAGACTTTCAGTTTCATCTATTAACCTTTGTTTCAGGTCTTCATCAGATAGTTCTTTTATTTCGTAAATTTTCATTGTATAAGATATTATTCGTGATAATCTATTCTTGTAACAAATTTTGTTTTTACAGGCAGCTTATGAGACGCAAGTCTCATTGCTTCATGAGCAACACTCTGTGTTACCCCTCCAACCTCGAACATAATAGTGCCGGGTTTAACGACTGCTACCCAGTATTCAGGTGCGCCTTTCCCCTTACCCATTCGTGTTTCGGCAGGTTTCTTTGTAAACGGTTTATCCGGAAATATTCTTATCCATACTTTCCCGTCTCTTTTCATTTGCCTGGTCAAAGCAATTCTAGCTGCTTCAATTTGTCTTTGTGTTATCCACGCAGCTTCAAGTGATTTCAATCCGAAATTTCCGAACGAAATGGAATTCCCGCGTGTTGCCTTACCTGCTCTTCTGCCCCTGTGGGCTTTTCTGTACTTTACTCTTTTCGGCATTAATGCCATTTTAAAATCTCCTGATTATACTAAAACTTATACTTACTTCCTTAATAATTTATCGCCCGTGCAGACCCAAACCTTGACTCCAATCATACCATATATCGTAGGGGCGGCCAAACTTGCATAGTCTATATTGCTTCTCAGTGTCTGCAGCGGTATTCTTCCTTCCTTAAACTGTTCACTTCTTGCAATTTCGGCTCCGTTCAACCTGCCTCCGCAGTAAATCTTGATACCTTCAGCACCCATTCTCATACTGGAAGCAATCGCAGTTTTTATTGCCCTCCTGTACGAGACCCTGTTCGATATCTGATTTGCAATATTTTCTGCTACAAGATAAGCATCCAGTTCGGGTTTTTTTATCTCTGTAACCAGAACTTTAATTTCCTTACTCGTTATTTTTTTCAGCTCACCTTCAAGATGAGTAATTTCCTTACCGCTTTTTCCAATTACATATCCGGGACGGGATGTATGTATAGTAAGTGTAATTTTCTTAGCCGTCCGTTCAACCTCAATTTTTGAGATCCCGGCATTTTCGAACCTATTTCTAATATAAGTTCTTATCATTTTATCTTCCATAAGCTTGGCTGCAAAGCTCTTGTCATCGTACCAATTAGAATCCCAGTTATTTATAAATCCAAGCCTGAATCCGATAGGATGTGTTTTTTGTCCCAATTATATCTCCTTACTTCTGTTCGCTTTCTTCTACAATTATTGTTAAATGGTTGGAACGTTTCCTTTTTCTGAAAGCCCTTCCCTGCGGCGCCGGCATAACTCTTTTCAATACAGGTCCGCCGTTGACAAATATCTGTTTTACGAATATATTTTTCTCCTCAACTTTACCTGTTTCAGATTTATTCGAGAGGTTTGATACTGCTGATTTTAAGGTCAATTCAACTACCCTAGAAGCATGCTTGGGATTATAATGCAGTACATCCAATGCTTCTTCAACCGATTTACCTCTTATCAAATCTATGACAAGCCTCATTTTTCTCGGAGATGAAGGTATATACCTTTTTACTGCTCTTGCTTCCATAATTTCTATTTAGCTGCTTTATCTTCTTTTCTTGTTCCTGAATGTGCTCTGAAAATCCGTGTTGGTGAAAACTCACCCAATTTGTGGCCAACCATATTTTCAGTTATAAAAACAGGCACAAATTTATTCCCGTTATGAACAGCAAAAGTGTGCCCGACAAAATCAGGTGTTATGGTCGATGATCTCGACCATGTCTTAATTACTTTTTTCTGGTTACCTTTATTAAGCTCTTCTACCTGTTTTAAAAGCTTAACATCTACAAACGGACCCTTCTTTAATGACCTTGGCATTTATTTAATTATTTCCTGCGCTTTACAATAAGTTTATTTGATTTGTTCTTTTTCTTTCTTGTTTTATAACCCTTCGCAGGGATTCCCCAGGGACTTACCGGATGTCCGCCGCCTGAAGTTTTCCCTTCACCGCCGCCCATTGGGTGGTCTATAGGATTCATGGCAACACCTCTTACGTGAGGCCTGATACCAAGCCACCTGGAACGCCCGGCTTTTCCAAGACTTATATTCTCATGTTCCAAGTTGCTCACCACGCCAATGGTAGCCTTACATACGTTAAGCACCATCCTAACTTCACCCGAAGGCAGCTTCAGCTGTGTATATTTCTCATCCTTTGCTACTATTATACACGAGCTTCCGGCACTTCTTGCTAACTGGCCTCCCTTGCCGGGTTTCAACTCTACATTATGAACAAACGCTCCGAGCGGGATTTTAGCAATAGGTAATGTGTTCCCTGCCTGAATATCGGCATCGTCTGAAGACAATATAAAATTTCCTGTCTTGAGACTATCCGGGGCAAGGATGTATCTTAAATCTCCGTCATTATATTTAACCAGAGCAATCCTAGCAGACCTGTTTGGGTCATATTCTATGGACTGAACTTTACCTTCAATCCCGATTTTATCTCTCTTGAAATCAATAACCCGGTACATACGCTTGTGACCACCGCCGCGCCTTCTGGAGGTAATTCGTCCGGTATTGTTTCTCCCGCCCGATTTTTTCAGCGGCTTTAAAAGAGATTTCTCCGGCTTAGATTTTGTTATTTCCTCAAATGAAGAAACAGTATAAAACCTGGTCGAAGGTGTAATCGGTTTTAGTTTTTTTAATGCCATTTTCTAAATTAAAATCCTGTTATATTTTTACCATATTTCCGCCCTCATTTTGAGCAAGACTGAGCAAATTATCGAGTTCACTTAAATATTCATCCATCGGCATATTTATATCATTGTATCTTTTTATAGCAAAAGAAGCGGAAAAATTAATATCTTTATCTTCTATTTTATAAATTTTCGCAGAAAGCGCTTTCCTAATCTTTTCAATTTCTAAAAATACTTTTTCATCGGAGCAAACATTGGAAATGACTGCGCATTTGTTATTACCCATCCTGTAAATCATATCATATCCTGAAAACTTCTCTTTCAAAAACTCAAAGAACAACCTTTCTGCATACTCTTCATCGCTTTCAGAAACCGGGATATTTTCAAAATTATCTATACTTGTATAAATACAATACAAACTATTATCATTGAACAAACGGCACTTATTTATCTCTGCTTTTACCCTAGTGAAAAATGAATCTCTTGACAACACACCGGGGAACTTATCTTGAATAAGAGAATCATCTTTTGAATCTTCAGATATCAAATACAGAAAAAACGGGAATATCAACTTATATACATCAGTCAGCACATTATTCAAATTTCCCGGTTCTTTTTTAAAATCAAATGCAACAGCTCCTAAGCATTTATTACCTGAGATTACAGGCATACTGCAAAACAAATATTTCGTATCGTAAGTATCTTTATCCGAAAATCTGAAAGCTTTATCACCGGAAGAAGAAAAATCTTTAATAATTATTTTTTTTTCTTCTGCCGATTTGAATACAATACTTTCCTTACCTATTTCACCTTCATCAATAACATCGGCCGATTCATCATCCGGATTAAAAACTTTTGATAATCTTAAACCGCTTTTGGTTGCGAACACCAGGTATAATTTTTCATAACTTAAATACCTGTCAAAAATACTTTTAATAACATCGTAAGCCCCGTCCCAGTCTTCTATTTTACCTGATGCAAGTATCTTAAGAAGCCTGTTTTCGAAAACGTAATCCTCATTAAGGCTGAAATACCTGATATAATTAGTAACGCTTTCAGCAAATACTTTCAATGAGTATAAATTAGGTGCGCCGAAAAAATTTGCCGTTTTGCTTTCACACAGAACAACGGCGACCGCTTCATCTTCATACAGCAAAGGATAAACCATTAGAGATTTTACATTAGAACCATTTTTATAATGGCTCAGTAATTCTTTTTCTTTATCAGTTTCGATATTATAAATCTCTTCGGTTTTCCTCAGGCAGACTATCGATACGTAATCATTTCCCAGGGGAAACCTTTCCTTGTATTGGCCTACTCTCTCATCATCGGAAGCTGCCATCAGCTTAAAGCTCTGTTTATTTTTATTAAACCAATACACTGCTGCGCAATCTGCGCCGTAAAAATCCTTCACAAGTATCAGAATATTTTTTACCGAACTTGCAAATTCTTTATCGGAATCATCTTTTCCCTTTTCAACAATTTCAAAATTTAACTCACCAATCCCGCCATCTGTATTTTTAGATGTATCCTCCAAGATAAATATGTTTTGATTATACTTTACGGTTTATTGGAATCGACAGTATTATAGACAGAGTAATAAATAGCTGGTTAAAAAGATACTCTATATTAAAGAACATTGCTTAAAATTAGCGCAACAATAAGTGCTAAAATCATGGCACAGAATACAAATATATCAAAATAGTTGGTTAAAGTCAATGTAACGAATAACTCTATTTTACAGTAATTTATAAATCAAAAACCTTTAAAAAAAGCAAAAGGCGTTCTTTTTCAAGAACGCCTTTAAATTACGCTGAATAGCAGCTTACATTACTTCACAAGAACCATCTTCTTCGTATCAATCTTGTTGTTATCTACAATTAACGAATAGAAATATACACCTGAAGCAAGATTAGAACCGTTGAATGTGTATGTAACTGTACCGGCATTCAGCGGTGCATTGTTAACTAACGTTTGCACCAGTCTTCCGGTTATATCGTATACATTCAAAGTCACATTTCCTGCCTTAGGTATTCCGAACTTAATTGTAGTGGTTGGATTGAACGGATTCGGATAGTTCTGGTTAATATAATAAGTAGCCGGAACTTCATTTTTCCACTCGGCAATACCCTGCGGAGCAGCTGCCCATTTATAAATTCCCTGAATAGAACCGCAAGCCCATGCGGAGTCTGGGTCAGAAGAATTCATATGTATACCATACGTGGTACTTCCGCTGGTTTGTTCAAGCGTCCAGGATGTACCGCCATTGGTTGTTCTGATTGTATAACCTGATGAACCAACAACAATTCCGTTATTAGCATCTACCCAATCGCTTTTGTAATGCGTTGCTGTGTAGGGTGTTGTTAAAGTCTCCCAGTTCGTCCCCCCGTTGGTGGTTTTTACAACTCTTCCAGAGCTTCCGCAGGCATACCCGGTACTGGTATTAACCATTTTTATCCAGTACAAAGTACTTGTAGTACTAGAAGTTTGAGCAGTCCAGTTTGTACCGCCGTTTGTAGTCTTCTGGATAGTTCC
>JAJDNK010000081.1 GCA_022340715.1 bacterium BMS3Abin03
TGCTCTTATCTGCACTCCATTCTTTTAACCCGCCCCCAGTTTGCATGGCCTGATGAGCAGTGAGCGGGACATTCAGGTTGTAAGGTAATAAACAGATTTCATCCGTATCACATTCTGAAATAAAGTTGAAATCACTTATCACGCCTACAGTTTCCGGTGAAAAATATTTCCAGATGAGCAAGCTATCATAAATACCTTCAAAAGGTATATCGATGAACAATTTATTATCCATAATACTATCGGGTTTGTAATAGTATTTATGGTTAAATAGGAGCAAAATTGAATATTTAGATTGGAAATTCATTCCGCTTATCTGTAAAACATCCCCGACCCTTCCGCTATCAGGGTGAACCTCTAATGGAATATAGGTTTTTGGATTTTGATTGTTTTCCGGATTGGGTATCGGGGCATAATCTTTTTCACAATGAATTAAAAATATCGAAAGCAGTGCTAGGTAGAATAGGATTTTCATCATTGAAATGAAGTTATGTTTTGAGTGAGACTTTTGTAGTTAACAACATGTCACCTTAAGCCGGAAAACCTTAAAGTTCCGGATAAAAGGCATAATATCCATATTCATTTTTTTCGATAATAAAGCCAACTTTATATAACAAATTATTTCCCTTCCGCATTCTTTTTGCGCTTCCTTTCATGCTCACTAAGCAATATTTTTCTTAAACGAATGGATTTTGGGGTTACCTCAACATATTCATCTTCTGCAATATATTCCATTGCTTCTTCCAATGAGAACTTTACAGCTGGAGCTATCGACGCTTTTTCGTCTGAACCTGCAGCCCTCATATTAGAAAGTTTTTTGGTCTTTATCACATTTACTACCAGATCATCATACCTGGTACTCTCTCCTATCACTTGACCTGCATATATTTCTTCATTTGGTTCAATGAAGAATCTACCCCTGTCTTGCAGTTTATCAATTGAATAAGCAATAGATGTTCCTGTTTCCATTGCTATCAATGCGCCATTTCTTTTACTGTGTATTTCACCTTTCCATGGCTCATATCCTTTAAACCGATGCGAAATAACTGCTTCGCCTTCGGTTGCTGTTAAAATGGGATTGGTAAGCCCTATCAAACCTCTGGAGGTTATTTTGAACTCAAGATTTATTCGGTCATTCTTTTTCTCAATTTTAAGAATATCGCCTTTACGTTTAGTAACGATCTTTATCACTTTTCTGGAAAACTTCTCAGGAACATTTACATTTAACAGTTCTATCGGTTCATTTTTAAACCCATCTATTTCTTTAATAACTACTTTAGGCTGACCCAATTGAATCTCATATCCCTCTCTCCTGATAGTTTCCACTAAGATAGATAAATGAAGAATACCTCGTCCATAAACCAGCAATTTTTCCGGTGAATCTGTTTCCTCCACCCGCAATGCAAGGTTCTTCTCTGTTTCTTTAAATAATCTTTCTCTGACATGCCTTGATGTAACATATTTCCCTTCTCTACCAAAAAATGGTGAGTTGTTAATGGTGAATAGCATGCTCATCGTAGGTTCATCAATAGAGATTGGTTTTAAAGCTTCAGGATTTTCAAAATCGGCTATGGTATCTCCAATGTCAAAATTTTCAAGTCCCATGATGGCTACTATCTCACCTGATTTTACTTCGTTTTTGGTTTTTTCCTTTCCCAGTCCTTCAAAAAGATAAAGTTCTTTGATTACTGATTTATTTATCAGACCATTTCTTTGAACAATAGAAACCTGGTCACCCATCTTAATACTTCCTCTATGTATTCTTCCTACAGCAATTCTCCCGGTAAATGACGAGTAATCCAATGAGCTTATCTGTAATTGTAAAGTTCCCGGGTTATCTTTTGGCGGATCAAAATATTCAATAATAGTATCTAGTAAATAAGTAACGTCTTTAGTTGGTGTCTTCCAGTCGGCTCCCATCCATCCCTGTTTTGAAGAACCGTAAACCGTCGGATAATCCAGTTGTTCATCAGTGGCATCCAGAGTGAACATCAAGTCAAAAATAAGTTCATTTATTTCTTCCGGATTACAATTGGGTTTATCAACTTTATTAATTACCACTATTGGTTTTAAACCCAGCTTTAATGCCTTTTGCAAAACAAATCTTGTTTGTGGCATTGGTCCTTCAAAAGCATCGACGAGTAACAGAACCCCATCAGCCATATTTAGAACACGTTCTACTTCTCCTCCAAAATCTGAGTGGCCGGGAGTATCGATAATATTCAGTTTTGTTCCTTTATATATTACTGATACATTCTTGGATAAAATAGTTATCCCTCTCTCCCGTTCCAGATCATTTGAATCCAGAATTAAATCCTGCACTTCCTGGTTATCCCGGAACAATTTCACCTGATGTAGAATTCTGTCGACCATGGTTGTTTTTCCGTGATCAACATGCGCAATAATTGCAATATTTCTTATATCCATAAATGAATTTTCTTATTTATCAAAATTGAACGTTTTGGTAGGGCTGGTTATGCGGACGTTTAAATCCTTTAATATTCCATCTTCGATATTGTATATCCAGCCATGTACTGCCAATTCCTGTCCAGCCTTCCAGGCACGCTGAACGATGGTGGTCTGGCAGACATTTGTAACCTGCTCAACGACATTAAGTTCACATAATAGATTAATTTTTTCTATTTCATTTTGAATCGCATCGATTTTAGTTTGGTGAAAGCGATAGACATCCTTTATGTGACGAAGCCAGTTGTCGATCAATCCATGTTCCCTATTATCCATGGCTGCCTGAATGCCGCCGCATCCGTAGTGGCCGCAGACGATGATATGCTTTACTTTGAGTACGTCCACTGCAAACTGGATGACCGAGAGACAATTCAGGTCGGTATGTACCACGAGATTAGCGATATTGCGGTGGACAAAGATTTGTCCGGGCGGCATATCCACAATCTGGTTGGCCGGTACCCGGCTGTCAGAGCAGCCAATCCACAAATATTCCGGATTTTGTTGCCGGGAAAGATCCCTGAAAAAATTCGGATCGGTTGTTTTTACCCTCTCTGCCCACATCCGGTTTTGCTTGAATATTTTTTTTAATACACGCATATTTGACTAATTCCCAGTTAACAAAATTAATTTGGATAAAAATATAGTCTATTTAATATGCGATGGATACAAGAAATTTCAGGCGTAAAGAATTAAAAAGATCTCTATTACCATGTAGTAAATAAAGTTTTTACTTTATGTTGATTTGAGTTCCTGGATAAGAAAATACCCAAATCCTATTGTAAAGAAGAAATAGACAAATACTATCCCCCACCCTAACACATTTAGGCCCCCGCTAAGTTGAATAATAAGTGTAGCTATTAATGCAATTGCATCATATACAAACAAATGCAGAATTATAGCCTTTCGTGCAACCGATTTTTCAGCTGCCCGGGCAAACCAGGTTAGCATCAGATTACCCATAAGGGCTGCCCCATATTCCCGTGCGGTTAAAGCGGCCCCGGGACCGTAGGGAGTTCCCAGAAAATTTAATAATTGAGCGGGCAGGAAAAGCAATAATGGACCAAAACCAAGACAGACGACTGCTTTAATAATCATCAGTGTTTTGAATTTCATCTTTTTCTCCTTGTGAATTATTCTTGGTATAGCGCCAAAGTTAACTACTAGACCTTCAGTTCACGTTGATGCGGAAGTTAGGCTTGGTATTTATAGTTTTTATTAATTAAAGTAATAGCCCACCCTCAGATCAAAGGTATTATTTTTTGACTCTTTACCTTCTAACTTTAGAGAATCAGTAAAATCTAAATTATATCTTAATTCAAGTACTAGGTTAATTAATTTGGGAATATTGGATTCGATTCCAATTCCGATCGCAGCCCCAAATACACATCTTCTAAAATTATCAAATACATAATACATGAATTCGGATTCATAATTTAGAAGATAATCATATCTTGGTCCTGTTATAACATATGGTGTAATTGGTTTGTGTCGCAAAGATAGTTTTAATAGAACGGGCAATGATAAATAATCTAACCGTGAGTATTCCGTCATTGTACCAATCGGTTCTGGTGAATTCTGGCCTGTAACAATTCCCTCAATCCCCATCCCTTTTTGTATGTATTCAATTTGTGTAATAATGGATATATAAGATACATCAAGCCATTCAATCTGGAATCCACCTAAAAATCCTAATCTTCTTTTTAAATCTATCTCGGCTAAAGGAAAAGCAGAACCACTATACTCCTGATTTGCTGATGTAATCCCAATTTGTATACCGTAGTTTTTAATAAATTGTGAATGTAAAGAATTGGTACTGAATGATACAATTATAATAGCGAGAAAAAGAATCAATACGTACCGCATTTTATCTCCCTATTTTTATATAGCCTAACACAAAAGCATAACGTGACTGAAGCGTGCGTCTGTTAGACATCCCCAGCCTGATCACTTGTCTTTCTGCTGAACATCCGAAGCCACATAACCTTCAGTTCACGTTGATGCGGGAGTTAGGTGCTAAATATTTATTTTTTTGATGGTCTAGAGGATAACCATTTTTTAAAGGAAGTTTGACTTTCACCTGATGGATAACCTTTAATTAGATTTTCGACACTGATGTCTTCATCTAAATCTGGCCAATGAATTCCCTCACCTTTGCCTACTAATTTCCAATTTGACCGTTCCTTCGAGCTGCCGTGCAATAACCGTGGAAACCAAGCCAAAGGAACAGTTATGCTGCGACCATCTTCGAGGTCTACCATCAGTGAATCATCTGTAACCTGGATAAAATATGCTCTTGATTTCTTTTTTTCATCCGTTAAAGTATTCATTCCAACTACTTTCTAGTAATTTCCCATTTTCTTGGACTAGTTTTAGTATTTCATTTATTTCTTTTCTGTTAAAACCACCACTGTTCTGTATTCTTACTGGATCTAACCAAAATTTGGCTACGTTATCGTCGCGTTCAACATGAATATGAGGTGGCTCATCTTTATCGCCCGAATAAAAGAAAAATCGATATGGTCCGCTTCTAAGAACAGTTGGCATTTACTTTTTATTTTTATCATCAATTGTGTAAATATAATATTAGAATTCTAAATATGTCAATATATATCCTAATCAGTCTTTTTTTCACCTAACGATTAAGCATACCGTGACTGAAGCGTGCACTTTAAATATGTTCCAGACCTACTCACCTGGCTTCAATCGAAGCATCCGAGGCCACATAGCCTTCAGTTCACGTTGATGCGGAAGTTAGGTTCAATTCAATTAAGTTTATTATTTCTCCTCATAT